>CAXACF010000208.1:0-4285 GCA_963967125.1 uncultured Rhodobacterales bacterium
TCGGCAGTTCGTGCTTTGCGATCATAAAATCTGTTTCGGTTGCCCCAAACCAGATCGGACGCGGTTAATCTTGTCGATCCGCACGTGAATAAATCCCTTCGGGCAAAGAAATGGCCGCAGCCAAATCTTTCATCTGAGTGATCGACATCGTAACCTTTTGCATGCCATTCGTCTTTGGGTCAAACTGTTGAATGGTGATGCAGTCCTCAAACCCATTGATAACAACGTCCTCTTGTAGAAACCCCTCGCCTTCGTCCATGAGAGTGACGACAGTGCAGTCAAATTCGTGTTCGATGGTAAACATAATGTTATTTTCCCATAGCTTGCAGAAATCGTGTTCGTTTATAGTATGGTTGAAATTCCATTTACTACAAAGACAAACTCAAATGATTTTACGCATATCTTCTATTCTTGCTGCATTGATCTTGGCTTCTTGTGCGCCAACGCCACAAGTTAAGCAAATACCACGGGTGCAGGCCCAGCCTGCGGTTGTTTCCACTGGGACAGAAGATTTGACGTCGATGACAACAATGCGCCAAATTGTTGCGCGGGTTGAACCCATTGGTGAACAAATTTGCCGTGATACGGGGCGTGTGTCGAATTGTGATTTTAAAATTCAGGTGGACACCAGTACCCCGGATGTTGTGAATGCCTATCAAACCCTTGAGAAAGATGGTCGTCCGTTGGTGGTTTTTTCGATTGGCTTGTTGAAGGCTGCGAAAAATACGGATGAGGTTGCCTTTGTTCTGGGACATGAAATGGCACATCATATTGCAGGACATATTCAGCAGCGACGCGGTTCTGCGGGATTAGGTGGCCTGATACTGGGCGGTTTAATTGCATATTCTGGTGGATCTGTTCAGGACGTTGATAGCGCATTTGACCTGGGCGCAGCTGTGGGATCGCGCGTTTATTCAAAGGATCACGAATTACAGGCAGATGAGATTGGGACGTTGATCACGTATTACGCAGGATACGATCCCGTACGTGGTTCAAAATTTTTCACACGTATTCCTGATCCAGGTGATAAGTTTCTGGGATCGCATCCGCCCAACGCGGCCAGAATTGATCTCGTGAACCGCACAATGGAACGCGTACGTTAGGGTTTGCGCGCGATTAAGAATAGGTTGTTTGCGGGCATTTCGATCACATGCACCATTTCGAGCCAGCAATTTTCAATCAAGTCGATGATATCGAAATCGTCTTTGTATCCGATTTCGGGATCTTGGGTTTGCAATGTCGCATGAAATTCGGCATCCCCTTCGCTTGTTAACTCACCACCGCGCATAAAGGGCCCGTAGATTGCCAAAATACCATTATGGTTTAGCACCTTGGCCGCACCTTGAATGAAGGAATTTACCGTGGCATCAGGCACCAGATGCAGCAGGTTGGACAAAAATATCGCGTCGCGGCTGTTCACTGTTTCTGACCAATCTGAGCGTGAAATATCCACGGTTATGGCCGAACGCAGATTGGGCAATTGTGATGCATCCTGATATGCATTGATGCTCTTGATCCGTTCGGGATCAATCTCACTCGGTTGCCATGACCAATCGGGGCGTTGCGTTGCAAAGTGGACGCAATGCTGGCCTGTGCCGCTTGCAATTTCTAATACGTCCGCGTTTTGTGGAAACACTTCGTTCAACACATCAAAAATAGGTGCTTTGTTCCGTTCTGCATAGGGTGCGAACATCCGTTCATCAGAACCATGCTCTGCTGTTTCTGGCAGGTTTAAGTGATTTGTCATATCGCACCTTTGTCAAATAAATAGGGCCCCGATAATCATCGATTATCGAGGCCCCAAGATGTCTTGGCAATCCTTATTGTGGGATTGTGCCAGTTAGGCCTTCTACATAAAAGTTCATGCCCGCAAGTGTGCCATCGTCTGCTGTTTCACCAGCCGCCAACCATGGTGTGCCATCTTGCTTGTTCAATGGGCCTGTGAATGCGTGGTATTCACCAGAACCCAATGCATCACGTAGCGCTTCTGCCTCTGCTTTGATGTCCGCTGGAACCGCAGATGAAATCTCACCAATTTTCACCATGCCTGGGCCGATACCGTCCCATGTGTCCATTGATGTCCATGTGCCGTCTAGGACGGCTTGTGTACGTGCAACGTAGTAGGGGCCCCAGTCATCAATGATAGATGAAACGCGTGGTAATGGGCCAAATTCGGCCATGTCAGATGCCTGACCGAATGTGATAACATTGCCCGCTTTTTCTGCTGCCGCTTGCGGAGCTGTTGAGTCTGTGTGTTGTAGCACAACGTCACAGCCTTGTTCGATCAATGCGTTTGCGGCGTCTGCTTCTTTTGCAGGGTCAAACCATGTGTAGGCCCAAACGATGTTGAATTCGACATCTGGGTTCACTTTTTTCGCGTGGATATAGGCAGAGTTAATGCCGCGGATCACTTCTGGAATTGGGAATGAACCGATGTAACCAATTTTGTTGGTTTTTGTCATTTTACCCGCGATATGGCCTTGCACCGCGCGACCTTCGTAGAAACGTGCAGAATAGGTTGAAACGTTATCTGCGCGTTTGTAACCAGTTGCGTGTTCAAATTTCACATTTGGGAATTTCTTGGCAACGTTAATGGTTGGATCCATGTAGCCAAATGATGTTGTAAAGATCAGGTCAGCACCCTGAAGTGCCATTTGTGTCATCACACGTTCTGAGTCAGCACCCTCTGGAACGCTTTCTTGATAAATCGTTTCGACGCGATCGCCGAAAGCTTCGACCACAGCTTTACGGCCTTGATCGTGTTCGTATGTCCAGCCGCCGTCGCCCACTGGGCCAACATAGACAAAGCCGACTTTGATATCGGCGGCAATTGCGGCTGTGCCCAAAGCGACAGCTGCGATTGCAGATGTTAGGATTGATTTGAGTTTCATAGTTTACTCCCTAGTCAGGTATAGACCTCAGTTTGAGGCGTGGAACGGTCGACCAAGAGAAGCAGGCGCACCCTGATTTCCTCTGGCCGATATAATCACAAGCACCGCGATAGTTATCAAAAATGGCGACATGGACAAGTACTCAACTGGTATAGCAACGCCTGCAGCCTGTAAATTTAGCTGTAAAACGGTGATTCCGCCGAACAAATAGGCACCAATCAACGTGCGCCATGGCTTCCAACTGGCAAAAACAACGATAGCGAGTGCGATCCAACCTGCACCTGCTGTCATGCCCTCGGTCCATTGCGGTACGCGGACAAGACTGATGTATGCGCCGCCCAAACCGCTGCATGCCCCGCCAAACATGATGGCAAGGAAACGAATGCGGATCACTTTGTATCCCAGTGCATGTGCCGCGTCATGGTTTTCGCCCACGGCGCGCAGAACCAAACCGACACGTGTATATTTCAGCGTGTACCAAACCAACCCGACGATCAGGATTGAAACATACACCATCGCGTCATGAGAAAATAACATGCGACCAAAGATGGGAATATCCGACAAGATTGGGATATCCAATGATTGAAGGGTTGGTGATTTAATCCCTTCATAGGGTTTCCCAAGCAAGGCTGAAATCCCTAAACCCACCAAGGTCAGGCCCAGACCTGTCGCCACTTGGTTCGATTTTAGATACAGGACCAATGTTGCAAAAATGGTCGATAATAACGCACCTGCGATTGCAGCAGTCACAAATCCGATGGCTGGGTTTTCGGTGTTCACAGCGGTGATAAAACCCACAACTGCACCGACGATCATCATGCCCTCGACACCCAAATTCAGGACGCCAGATTTTTCAACGACAGTTTCACCAATCGCGGCAAGGAGGATTGGCGTGGCCGAAACCATCAGAGATGCGATCAATAAAACAGGATTGATTCCTAGCAAATCCATTAGTTTGATCCCCCAATGCGAATGCGATAGTTGGTAAAGATATCTGTTGCCAATAGGAACAACAGCAGCATCCCCTGAAACAATTGTATCGATGCCCCAGGTAGACCCAGCATTAACTGTGCAAGTTCGCCGCCAATGTACGTAAGCGCCATCAACAATCCCGCAAGCAAAATTCCGATGGGGTGCAAGCGTCCCAAGAATGCCACGATAATCGCAGTGAACCCATAGCCCGAGTTGAAATCAATGGTTATTTGCCCAGATGGGCCTGACACTTCGAACATGCCTGCCAGACCAGCAAGTGCACCAGATATACCCAAGCAGAACACAACCAACCGTGTTGTTGAAACGCCCGAAAAACGCGCGGCTTTCGGCGCCTCGCCCATAAGACGCACTTCGAAACCACGAATGTGGCGTGTCATCATGACATAGGCGAATATCACAGC
>CAXACF010000209.1:0-4245 GCA_963967125.1 uncultured Rhodobacterales bacterium
ATGGTGAGGCCGCAGAGTGAGTGAGGTGAACCAACGCAACAAACAAACTGCAATCGCGTTTTGGGATGCCCTTGATCGGGCCTCTGAAACAACTGTGGATATACAATTGTTCCTTGCGGACGATCTGCGTTGGGATGGCTTTGCGCCTTTTGTTGATACACGAACCGCGGCGGATTATGTCGCGACCTTTGTCACCCCATTTTACGGTGCCTTTGATCAAGTTCATCGTGAAACACATATCGTGATGGGCGGTGTTTCGGATGGACGTGCGGATGGGGGAACAGATGGCCGTCATTGGGTTGGTGGCACAGGGTACCTGCATGCAAAACAAATTGGGGACCTTGGTGTTATCCCCGCCCGTAACATGCCCCTGCGCCTGCGGTGGGGCGAATTTCTGGAATTTGACGAAGCCGGCAAAATCACCCGCATTCAGACGATCATTGATGTGATTGATTGGCTGGAGCAGATCAACCTCTCTCCCCTTCCTATACCCACAGGGGCAGCGCATGTTTACCCCGCACCCACGGGGTGCGATGGATATTTGATAACCGAACAGGATGCGGAAAAATCGGATAAACTGCGAGACTATGCACGGGATTTCATTTTTGGGGGTTTGAACGGATTTGACCAATCTGATCTGAAATCCATGGGCATGGCTGATTATTTTCACCCCAATCTGAAATGGTATGGACCGGGTGGCATTGGGGCCTGTTTGTCGTTCAAAGAGTTCGAAAATTTACACCAACGTCCGTGGCTGATCGCATTTCCCGACCGTACGGTCGGTGATTTGGATAACTTGATTGCCGAGGGCACATTTGTTGGCGCATCCAGTATGCCAGGCGTCACGCTGACCCATACTGGTCCTTATCTTGGACACAGCGCAACACAGGAGCGTTGTGGTGTGAATGGCATTGATTTCTGGCGCGAAGAAAACGGCCAATTTGTCGAAAACTGGGTGTTCGTGGACATGATCCACCTGTTTGCCCAGATGGGGATCGACCTATTGGAACGCGTAAAACATATGGCGGGGAACTAACATGACCTGTGTGCACACACAAAACAAAGCAGCGATCAAAACCTTGCGGGACGCAATGTATGATTTTGAAGAGGGGTCCGTACGTGCCGCTTTGTCTGCATTAATTGCGGATGATGCGGTAATTCATATGCCCTTCCCCTTCGGAGATCTGACAGGGCCCGATGAACTGTATGACACCTGTTACGCCGCATTGTTGACGGCGATCCCCGATCTGGAACGGCGTGATTGGATCGTCACGGGGGGGCAGACCGAACATGGCGATGATTGGGTGGGATGCGGAGGACATTACTCTGGCACCTTTATCGCGCCTTGGTTGGACATCCCACCAACAGGCCATTTGACCCACATGCGCTTTCACGAATTCTATCGCTTTGTCGAAGGCAAGGTTGTCGAAATCCAAACGCTTTGGGATATTCCAGAGGTGATGATGCAGGCAAATGCATGGCCCATGGCCCCATCCTTGGGTCTGGAATTTCACATTCCGGGTCCTGCAACACTAGACGGCCATGTACCTGGTCCTTGGGATGCCGCAAAATCAAACCAAAGCTGTCAGCACATTGTCGATATGTTGACCCATATGAAACGTCATCCCACCCAAGGCGGGCCAGAGGTGATGGAAATGCCAAAATTCTGGCACCCCAAAATGAACTGGTATGGTCCTGCAGGTATTGGCACAGGCCGTGGCATTTCAGGGTTTCGAAATTGGCACCAAATTCCGTTTCTGAACGGTATGCCCGATCGCGGGCAATATGTGGACGAAATCACCTACCATTTTTATGGCGACGGCGATTACGTGGCCGTTACAGGATGGCCAAATATGATCCAAACTGTAACCCACGATGGTTGGATGGGTATCGCGCCCGCAGGCAAAAAAATCACCATGTGTTCTTTGGATTTTTGGCGCATCGAAAATGGATTGATCCGCGAAAACTGGGTCATGGTGGATTTGTTAGATGCCTACAACCAATTGGGTGTTAATGTGTTCAACCGCCTAAAGGAATTCAACAAGGTACGCTTGATGGGGCGCCTAACTATTCCGGAGTCTGATCTGTAGTATGGTGGAACGGGTGACATCACTTGAGGTGGCAAAACGCGCAGGCGTATCGCAGTCTGCGGTCAGTCGCGTTTACACCCCCGGTGCATCCGTTTCAGCGAAGACAGCCGAAAAGGTCAAAACCGCCGCGGCGGAATTGGGGTATCGCCCAAACGTTTTGGCCCGCGCAATGGTCTCAGGCAAAAGTCGGATCATTGGCTTGGTCGTGGCCTATCTGGAAAACTATTTTTATCCTGAAGCCTTGGAAAAACTGTCCAACGCCCTGCAGGAACGCGGTTATCACGTTTTGATTTTCATGGCCTCGCAAACAGCGGGCAACATCAGTTCAGTTGTCGATGAAATCTTGGATTATCAGGTGGACGGCATTGTCATGGCCTCTGTCGCGCTGAGTTCCGAAGTGGGCTCACGCTGTCAGGCGGCGGGCGTGCCCGTTGTCTTGTTCAACCGATCACAAGACATGGATGACATATCCTCGGTCACCTCGGACAATTTTGAAGGCGGGCGCAAGGTGGCGCACCTGCTGTGTGATCTGGGACATGAACGCATCGGGTACATCGCAGGATGGGAAGGTGCTTCAACCCAACGGGATCGCGAGGCGGGGTTTCTCGCAGGGCTCAGAACGCACAACAAAACACTCTCGGCGCGTGAGGTGGGTGATTTTCATGCAGATCGCACAAAAGCAGCAACGCTTGCCATGTTTGACAAACCTGAAAATGAACGACCCGATGCCGTATTCGTGGCCAATGATCACATGGCCTTTGTTGTGATGGATATTTTGCGCCACGATCTGGGACTGCGAGTGCCCGAGGATATATCCGTTGTTGGATATGATGACGTGCCCCCTGCTGCTTGGCGATCCTATGATTTAACGACCGTAAGACAGCGCGCCAATCTGATGGTTGAGCAGACAGTTGAAACAATTTTGGATCACATCGAACATCCAAACCAAATGACACCGAAAAAGATACAAATCGACAGCCCGTTGATCATTCGATCATCGACGCGGCAAAAGATAAAATAGGAGACGACTGATGAGAGGTTTCAGCAACAAATTTAGCGATTTTCCCGACTATATCATCGGGATCACCAAAGAAATTTGGGAAGATCGCGGAATTGCCACCCTGCACGATTATTACGCGCCTGATATCATCGTGCGCTCTCCTGCGTCTATTGTTGTGGGAAACCAAAATGTGATTGGGGCCACTATGGCGACGCTGGCCGAATTCCCTGATCGCACCCTATTTGGCGAGGATGTGATTTGGTCGGGCACGCCCGAGGATGGCATGCTCAGCTCGCACCGTTTGCATTCAACGGCGACCCACGCAAATCCGGGTGTTTATGGCGCACCCACAGGCAAAAAACTGCATTATCGCATCATTGCAGATTGCCATGCGAAAAATAACCAAATCGATGATGAATGGTTGATCCGTGATCAGGGCGCGATTGTGCGCCAATTGGGGATTGATCCGCGTGACTATGCCCGTGATTTGATCGAACGCGAGGGCGGTTTTGAAAACTGTGTCACGCCTTACACGCCCGCAAACGATGTTGTTGGCCCCTATAAGGGAACAGGAAACGACAATGAATGGGGCCAACGGTTCGCGGATATTGTTACGCGCATGATGAACGCGGATTTCACCGTGATCCCCAACGAATATGATCGCGCCGCAAATTTGGAATACGCAGGGGGCATCAGCACCCTGTCCCATGACGGCGCTGATCAATTCTGGATGGGGTTGCGCGCAGCCTTTCCAAACGCGGAATTCAAAATCCAACACCAAATTGGGCGCGATGATCCCGATATGCCACCGCGCGCCGCACTGCGCTGGACACTTCATGGCAAACACGAAGGCTGGGGCAGCTTTGGCACACCCACAGGGGCCGAGGTATTTATCCTTGGCGCCAGCCACGCTGAATTTGGCGCCGTGATCGGCGGCCAACCCAAATTGCGCCGTGAATGGACCCTATTTGATGAAACAGCAGTGTGGAAACAAATCCTTCTAAAAACGGGCGGCTAAGACCCAAAACAAACGCATGTAGATTAAGGGGAACGACAAATGACAATGAATTCAATGGACGGACGTATCGTTCGCTACGGCGAATTGAAACCCTGCAAAACCGCATTCATCGATGCCCACACACCAGGCAGCGATCA
>CAXACF010000210.1:0-4221 GCA_963967125.1 uncultured Rhodobacterales bacterium
CCAAGCGCGCTTTACCGAGAACAGGCAAACGCAGCCTTGTTTCAAAATCATCGCTATGGTGTGCCCGTCATTGGGTGGCGTCATGAAATGTCAAACCTGACGCTTTCTGATGCGCTGGCCTATTACAAACAATACTATGCGCCCAATAATGCCGTGTTGATTGTCGCGGGTGATGTTGTTCCTGATGAGGTGCTGTCGCTTGCCAAAGAAACCTATGGCCAAATCCCTGCAAACCCCAATCTGTCAGACCGCAAACGCCCAATCGAACCTCCGCATTTTGCGCCGCGGCGCATTGAATATGTGGATGAACGTGTGTCGCAACCCTATGTCGTGCGCAGTTATCTTGCGCCAGAGCGCAACAGCGGGGATCAGCGTCCTGCAGCTGCGCTGGCGTTGCTAGCGGATATATTAGGCGATGGTCAGGCATCTGTTCTACAGCGGAAATTGCAATTCGAAACCCAAGAGGCGCTTTATGCAAGTGCATCTTATTCAGGAGTATCTTTGGATACGACAAGCTTTGCTGTGTACATCGTACCCTCCGCTGACGTGTCGCTTAAGGATGCCGAAGCCGCCCTTGACCGCGCGATTGCAGAGTTCATGGAAGAGGGCGTGGATGAAGCACAGCTTGACCGATTGAAAACGCAGTATCGCGCCGCAGGCATTTATGCCCAAGATAGCGTGAATGGCCTTGCCAATGCCTATGGTCGCGCATTGACGTCTGGCCTGACGCTTCAGGATATTCACGAATGGCCCGATATTATCCAATCTATCACCGCCGAAGAAATACTGGCGGCCGCGCGCGATGTGTTTGATCTAAATTCATCCGTGACTGGTTGGATCCGTAAATAGGGGATGACGATGATTAGAGCATTTGTAACCATTCTTGTGACTTTCATCGCCTCACTTGCGCAGGCGATGCCAGACATCAAAACACTTATGACACCCGCGGGGACGCCTGCCTGGCTGGTTGAAGATCACAATATCCCCTTTGTTGCGTTGGAATTACGTTTTATTGGCGGCACGGCAATTGAACCGATGGAAAAGCGTGGTGTCACCCAGTTTATGATGGGCCTTCTGGAAGAAGGGTCAGGGGATATGGACGCGCAGGCCTTTAGCATCGCAAAAGATCATCTGGCTGCCAGCTTTAGTTATGGATCTTATGCAGATGTTTTGACAGTATCGGCAAAATTTCTGACCGAAAATCAGGATCAGGCGATCGAGTTGTTGCGCCAATCTTTGGTTAATCCACGCTTTGACGCGGATGCCATTGAACGCGTGCGCGCGCAAATTGAATCGGGCATAAAATCGCAGGCCAAAGACCCCTCTGACATTGCAAGTGCGGCGTTCAACGCAGAGGCCTATCCAAACCATCCATATGGCAGTGATGATTTAGGGACCTTGGAAACAATTGCATCAGTGACGGCCGAGGATATTCGTCAGGCCCATGCCACGGGTCTGACCCGGAACCGTGTTTTGGTGGCGGCTGTTGGGGATATCACAGCAGTCGAACTGGGTATATTGGTTGATCGTTTGTTACAGGATTTGCCAGTCGCAGGCGATATTGAAATGCCTACATATGTTGCCGATGCATTGAGTGCTGGGGTGAATGTCATTGATTTCCCAACACCACAATCCACGATTTTGTTTGGACATGCGGGTATTCCACGCAAAGATGATGATTTTTTTGCAGCCTACCTTTTGAACCACATTCTAGGGGGCAGTGGATTTGAAAGCCGTCTGATGAGCGAGGTGCGTGAAGAACGTGGATTAACATATGGCATCGGCAGCTTCCTTGCGTCGCGACAGTATGGCGATCTATTGATGGGTCAGGTCGCAACAGCGAACAATACGGTTGTGGAAACGATTGATGTGATCACCGAAGAATGGCGTAAAATCGCAGATCAGGGTGTAACGCAGGCAGAATTGGATGCTGCGAAAAAATACCTTACGGGTGCTTATCCCTTGCGATTTGATGGAAATGGGCCGATTGCAAATATCCTTGCTGGTATGCAGTTTCAGGGACTATCGCCAGATTACATTCAAACGCGCAATGATCGTGTAAATGCAATATCGATGGAAGATATTCAGCGTGTGGCGCGACGCCTGTTCCAACCTGAAAAATTGCGATTTATCGTTGTCGGGCAACCAGAAGGTTTGGAGTGATCTTCAAAAAACTTGAATGAGTGCTTTCGTTATTCAATGGTTTTTTGAAGATCGTATTTTGTGTAAAACAGCGGAAAATTCGTGTTCGAGGTATCCGCGTGACCAATAAATATTACTCTCCCCAAGGTGGCTTGCCGCCCCAAACGCAGATTATGACAGATCGCGCAATGTTCACTGATGCCTATGCCGTCATACCCAAAGGCACTTACAGCGATATTGTCACTAGCTTGCTACCGTTTTGGACGGGTATGCGGATGTGGGTCATTGCGAGACCTATGTCGGGATTTGCCGAAACATTTAGCCATTACATTGTTGAGCTGACCTCTGGCGGTGGCAGTCATCGACCAGAAGATGATGAAGAGGCGCAGGCAGTACTGTTTGTAACAGCAGGCAGTTTGCGCGTTACTTACGAAGGCAAGGAGCAGGTACTGGATACAGGTGGATACGCCTATTTGCCTGCGGGCAGTCGTTGGAGCGTGCACAATCCAACAAATGAAACAACAACATTTCATTGGATCAGAAAGGCGTATCAGGCCGTAGATGGTTTGGACCATCCCGAGGCGTTTTTCACAAATGAATCTGCCTTGGATCCCATTCCAATGGCGGACACAAACGGTGCATGGGCGACCACACGGTTTGTTGATCCATCAGATTTACGTCATGATTTTCATGTGAATATCGTGACTTTCCAGCCTGGTGGATTGATCCCATTTGCCGAAACCCATGTTATGGAACACGGACTCTATGTGTTGGAGGGCAAAGCCGTTTATCGATTGAACCAAGATTGGGTCGAAGTTGAGGCAGGTGATTATATGTGGCTGCGCGCGTTTTGCCCACAGGCCTGCTATGCGGGTGGGCCGGGTCCATTCAAGTATCTTTTGTACAAAGATGTGAACCGTCACATGCCACTTTGATCTTACACACTAGCAGAAAGGATATCGCGTATTTGTCGAATGTGAAAACTTAAATTTTTACAAATTCTCGTTTTGCCTCATGTTTCATGATAGACGATAGATATGTACAAAGGACAGGTTGATGAAAAATCTAGCAATAATCACAGTTGCCATTGCGTTGTCTGGTGCATCCATTCACGCGCATTCCGTCGAAAATCCAGCCGTGCGAAAACGTATGGATGTGATGAAAGAAATTAAAGGTGCCATGGGTGTTCTGGGTGGCATGGCCAAGGGTGCCATCGCCTTTGATGCCGCTGCAGCAGGTGCGGCGCAAAACACCTTGATCGAACAATCCGGGATGGTTGCCACCACGTTTGAGGCAAACGAAACAGATCCAAGGTCAGAAGCCTTGCCCGCGATTTGGGAAAATTGGGATACCTTTGTGGAAATGGCGGATGACCTTACCTTTGCGGCTGAAGGGTTGGATACAACATCCCTTGATGGTGTGCGCGGTGGATTGGGTAACATTGGTGCATCCTGTGGCGCATGTCACAAAAAATTCCGCATGTAAAATTCAATCAAGGTATAGAGAAAAGCATCATCAGATGCCGCATTTAAGCTTGCTTTGCGCATCCGCTTAACGCACCCTGCGTAAAAATTAACAGGAGAGTTAAGATGCGCACACGTGCTGCGGTTGCCCTAGAATCGGGCAAACCTCTAGAAATCATGGACGTCAATTTGGAAGGCCCGAAAGAGGGTGAAGTTCTTGTGGAAATTAAGGCCACTGGGATTTGCCACACTGATGAATTTACATTGTCTGGTGCCGATCCAGAGGGGCTGTTCCCGGCAATTTTAGGACATGAAGGCGCAGGTGTCGTTGTCGAAGTCGGTCCAGGTCTCAAAGACCTGAAAGTCGGTGATCATGTGATCCCGCTTTACACACCAGAATGTCGCGAATGCGAATATTGTTTGCATCCTAAAACGAACCTTTGCCAATCCATTCGCGAAACACAGGGCCGTGGCGTGATGCCCGATGGCACAAGCCGCTTTAGCATGTTGGATGGGACGCCCATTTTACACTACATGGGGTGTTCCACGTTTTCCAATCACACTGTTTTGCCTGAAATCGCGCTTGCGAAAATCAATCCTGACGCACCCTTTGATA
>CAXACF010000211.1:0-4215 GCA_963967125.1 uncultured Rhodobacterales bacterium
GATTTTAACTTTTAGTGGACCAATGTCGTGTTCCAGTTTTAGGGCATCAAAATGCGTTGCGATGTCTTGTGCAATGGGGATGGAACGCGCGGTCGCCAATGCGCAATAATCCACACCGGGGCAGGCGATAATATCGGAAATCAATCCAATATTCGCGGTGGCCAGCCCGATGGATCGTAGTTCATCGTAGACATCGGGCAAATGCGCTTTGTGCACATGGGGCAGGACGATATTTTGTTCATGACTGATGCGCAATTCGTCGTGTGAATAGGCTTCCGCTAAATCTGCAATGCTGCGCATTTGTGCGCTGCTTGCATCACCTGGCGTTTCACCGTGGGACTTCAATGAAATCGTTGCGATTGCGTAGTTGGCGTTCTTATGCGCCGTTACGTTTGTATCCACCCAAGAGCGGAAATTTGGATCCTCCTGGTAACGGGCATCGAACACAGACAGGTCAAAACGGTGAAATTGGGGCGTGGCAAAAGCGTCAGATATTTCTGACAAAAGTGTCTGATCAAATCCCTGAAAACTGGGACGGATCAGGGCAAACCGTTCATCGACGAGGCGCGAAAATTCGTCGATGCCGTTTTCATGAATCGTAATCTTAATCCGCGCCTTATACTTGTTGTCGCGACGTCCCATCAGGTTCCAAACGCTGACTACGGATTCAAGATACGGCAGGATATCATCCATCGCTACGAATTCGCGGATCACCTTGCCGATCATGGGGGTCCGGCCCAACCCGCCACCGATTATCACCCGCATGCCCAATTTGCCGTTTTGTTCGACAATTTGCAGACCAATATCATGGGCGTGAATTACCGCGCGATCTTGTTTCGCGCCCGTCACGGCCACCTTGAATTTACGGGGCAGGAATTGGAATTCGGGATGATCGGTTGACCACTGACGGATCAATTCCGCGTAAATGCGCGGATCTGCAATTTCATCCGCCGCAGCCCCTGCAAAATGGTCGGCCGTCACATTTCGTATTGTGTTGCCGCTGGTTTGGATGGCGTGCATTTCAACCTCGGCCAAGGCATCAAGGATATCGGGCACATCCTGTAATTTTGGCCAATTGAACTGAATATTCTGGCGGGTTGTAAAATGGCCATATCCCTTGTCCCAACGATCGGCGATCATTGCCAGTTGCCGCATTTGCGCACTGTTTAATGTGCCATAGGGGATCGCCACGCGCAGCATATAGGCGTGTAATTGCAGGTACAAACCATTCATCAACCGCAGGGGTTTGAATTCATCCTCACTTAGCGCGCCTGAGATACGGCGGTTCACCTGTTCGCGAAATTGCGCATTCCGCGATGTGATAAAGGCGTGGTCAAAATCGTTGTATTTATACATGGCTCTGTTCCTGTTTGCCGTGGGCATAATTCGACGGCCCCTTGGTGCGGAATTCCTCGCGGAAATGGGTTGGTGCGTGTCCATCCTTGGTGTGTTGAATGGGCATCAAATATGCGCCTACGATTGTGTTTGCCTGTGCCATGGCCTCGATCAGGCGAACTTGCGCGATGGCCTCGTCACTGAACACTTCGGCCTGTTGAATATCACGCGCCCATGTATCAGCGGCGGTGAAATAAACCACATCCCCTTCTAATAGGGCGTTTGCGGTGATGATCTGATCAAAAATTGGGCGTGGCATTATGCAAACTCCATTTTCTGTGGGTGTGAAAGGGTTTGGGCCTGACGCGGGGCCAGTCCGTAAAATATCAATGCAGGGCCCGTCACATTATTTGACTGTAATGTTTCGACCAAATCGCCAAGGTTCGTTTGCAAAATACGCATGTCAGTGCGGGATGCGTTTTCAACGATGCTGATTTGCGTTTGTGGGGATGCGCCAAACATCAACAAGCGCCCTTGAACAAAACGCGCTGATTTTTTGCCCATGTAGATGGCGGCAACCTCGTTTGGTTTTGCAAGGCTTTCCCAATCGTGATCGGCAAACCCCTTCATATCGTGGCCTGTTAAAAACCTGACCGAGGCATTGCGTCCACGCTTTGTCATGGATTGACCTAAGGCCGCAACACCGGCCGAGGCCGCCGTGATGCCAGGCGTGATATGCCAGGTTAGTCCGTGCGCGTCCAGCGCGTCAATTTCCTCGTCCAGACGGCCAAAAACCGTGCAATCACCACCCTTTAGACGCACAACATGTGCGCCCGCACGGGCGTGTTCCACGATTAGATCATTGATATGTTCTTGTGGGGTAGAGGGGCCAAAGCCCGTTTTTCCCACGTCAATTAATTGGGCCTCTCTGCGGGCGAGTTCAAGGATGCCTGACCCGACCAGACGGTCATAAATCACCACATCGGCCTGATGCAGTAGGTTGCGCGCCTTTAGCGTCAAAAGCTCTGGATCGCCGGGACCCGCGCCGACAAATGACACGAACCCATCGCTGCGTTTGCGGTTCAAATGTTGATGTAACAGAGTATCAAGCGCGCTCTGCGCCCCCGTTTCACCATCCTGATCATAGGCTTGTGGTCCCTTTTTCAGGAAATAGTCTGACCAAAATGCCCGACGTGGCCGTCCATAGGGTAGTGCCGCTGCCTTGGGGCGGAATTTTTGTGCAATGCGTGTTAAATGGCCAAGCGAACGCGGCAGGAATTCTTCAAGATGTGCCTTGATCTGACGGGCCAATATGGGGGCCGCGCCTTCGGTTCCGATGGCGATTGTAACGGGCGAGCGATCCACAATCGCAGGGGTGATAAAATCACTGTGACGCAGGTTGTCGACGATATTCACCAAAACACCGTGTTCGCGGGCCAATTGGGCGACTGCGCGATCTGATGCGTCATCCTCTTGCGCGGCATAAACTAATTCTGACCCCGCCAGATCCCCCGCAGTTAAATCGCGGTGCATCAGGTGAATCTGCCCCGCCGCGGACAGTGCGATCAGATCGTCAATCGGATCAAATCCGTATACTTCGATCCATGCGGGTGTCTTCATCAAAAGCCGGAGTTTGGCCAAGGCGCATTCCCCAGTGCCCACAACCAAAACACGTTTATCACGCAGTGACAGATAGACAGGGTAATGTTCCATTTTCGTATGTTCCTTGGTTGACTTTCCCAAATAATTAGGAAAAATTCCCAAAAGATAAAACATATGACGGCAAATAAGAAACATTGTTCTGATAAGCGGGTTTTCTAGGATTGCTGGGCCAAAAACGAGATGGAGCGCGAAAAAATGGTTCGTTTGGATGAAACAGATCGGAAAATTTTGCTTGAGCTGCAAAGCGACGCAAGTCAGTCTTTGGAGGAAATCGCCAAGAAAGCGAACAGTTCCAAGACCCCAGTTTGGAATCGGATTCGCAAAATGCGCGATGCGGGGATCATCAAACAAAGTACCACGCTATTGGATGCAGAAGCCTTGGGGTTTGAGGCGTGCTTTTTCGTGTTGATCCGCACCAGTGAACACGAGGCCAGTTGGCAAGCCGCGTTTTTGCAAGCGTTAAATGATCGACCCGAAGTGCAAGAGGCGCACCGATTGGCGGGTGATATCGACTATATCCTAAAGGTGCGCGTGAAAAACGCGCGGGCCTATGACAGTTTTTATCAGGCCCTGATTTCAGAGGTGAAGGTGCACAATGTCACGGCGCTGCTCTCGATGGAAGAAATCAAAAGCACGACGCAACTGCCGCTTTAGGTTTGGACCCAAAGAGCCTCTAACCCGTGAAAATGATACACATTTGCGTATTTGGGTGCTGCCGTGATGCGCAGGTTTGGGTGACGATCAAATAGCGCTTTTAATGCGATTTGCATTTCCATACGGGCCAGCGGCGCACCCAGGCAAAAATGGATACCCGCGCCAAACGCATGATTTTTCTGAACCCTGCGCGTGGGATCAAACCTGTTTGGATCGTCCCATCGGTTGGGATCACGACCAGAGGCGCCAATCATTAGCGCAACCTGATCCCCACGTGAAAGTGTGTGATCCCCAATCTTAACATCATCATAAACAAAGCGTGTAAACATGTGCAGGGGCGGATCATAGCGCAGGACTTCTTCGACCGTGCCTGCGATTGACGCTGGGGTGAACCATGGGGGATGTGCGCCATGTTCGATCAGAGCCTTAATCCCGTTGCCCAATGTATGCACCGTTGCCTCGTGCCCTGCGTTTAATAGCAGAATGCAGGTTGTGATGACTTCCTCTCGCGTTAGGCGCGCGCCGTCTTCTTCTGCGGCGATCAAATGGGAAATTAAATCGTCC
>CAXACF010000212.1:0-4185 GCA_963967125.1 uncultured Rhodobacterales bacterium
CGCTGTCATCCACTTGCAACTGAACGCGCTTCTCATCGAGTTGCGTTTGCAGTGCTGTGAGGAACTTATCCACTACAGTGAGAATGACCTCTTGATCGAGTGGTTCGAAGGGAACAATGGCGTCGAGGCGATTTCGGAACTCAGGCGTGAAGAGCTTATTGATGGCCTCCATCGCGTCCGTGCTGTTGTCTTGAACAGAGAAACCGATAGAGCGCTTGGAAATGCTCTCGGCGCCCGCGTTTGTCGTCATGACAAAAATGACGTTGCGGAAATCCGCTTTACGCCCGTTGTTGTCGGTCAAGGTTCCGTGATCCATCACCTGCAGCAGCAAGTTGAAGACCTCTGGGTGGGCTTTTTCAATCTCGTCCAACAACACCACTGAATGTGGATGCTTGGTCACCGCGTCTGTGAGCAAACCGCCCTGATCGTAGCCGACGTAGCCGGGAGGCGCTCCAATGAGCCGCGTAAAAACCGCGTACACCCTTTTGTTGTTCCAAAACTGATGAACAACGCCGCCGCAAGCCATGTGTCGATGGAATTTAACCTAAAAGGGCCCAGTTTTACGGTCTCTACCGCTTGTGCATCCTCAAACCATGCTATGGCGCAGGCCTTTGCCATGGTGCGTTCGGGCATGTCCACTGCGATGATCACAGGTGGATCCGAAAGCATGCTGTGTTTTGGCGGGGTAAAGGCCTGGGAAGGCCTGCGGGTGATGTCCAAGGATGCTTGCCGCCCCTTTAGCGCCAACCGCAATGGCATGGTGCAGGGGGAAGGGGCCGCCATTTTCGTATTTGAAGAATATGAACACGCCCGTGCCCGCGGCGCCGATATTTTGGCCGAGGTCAGTGGATTTGCAATGACATCCGATGCTGCCGACATTGTGATGCCCTCAAAACACGGGGCAGGGCGCGCGATTGCAGGCGCGTTAAAGGATGCGCGCATCAATCCAGAAGAGGTGGGATACATCAACGCCCACGGGACCGGGACGGCCGCGAACGATAAAACCGAATGTGCCGCTGTTGCGGATGTATTTGGCCGTTACGCGGATGATTTAATGATTAGTTCAACGAAATCCATGCATGGGCATTTGATTGGTGGCACGGGTGCTGTGGAATTATTGGCCGTGATTATGGCCCTGCGCGACGGGGTCATTGCCCCCACAATCGGGTATGAAGAACCCGATCCTGAATGCGCCTTGGATGTGGTGCCCAACACCGCGCGTGAGGCCCAGGTTGACGTGGCGCTGAGCAATGCGTTTGCCTTTGGGGGATTGAACGCGGTTATGGCGCTACGGGCACATCGTTAATTTCTTTTGACAAAACGCCTGCATCGGTGTCACGTGGGGCCAGTTTGAAATCAGGCCCACCCATGTCATTCTTCAATTTTATCCGTGCAAATGCGTCTTGGCTTGGGGCGGGGTTTTTACTGGCCTTGCTCTCAAGCTTTGGGCAGACGTTTTTCATATCAATCTTCTCTGGTGCGCTGCGCAATGAATTTGATTTAACCCATGCAGAATGGGGGGCGACCTATGCTTTGGGCACCTTTAGTTCGGCTGTCGTTATGGTTTGGGCAGGTGGCTTAAGCGATCAATTTCGCACGCGGTATTTGGGTGTCTTTGTCCTTTTGGGGCTCGCGCTAAGCGCATCATTTATGATGTTAAATACCTCGGCGACACTGTTGATCTTGGTGATCTTTTGTTTGCGGTTCTTCGGTCAGGGGATGGCAACGCATCTGTCTGCTGTTGCCATGTCCCGTTGGTTTTCGGCGCAGCGTGGGCGCGCGTTGTCCATTGCCAATATGGGATATGCCTTGGGTGAGGCGAGCCTGCCTGTGGCATTTGTTGTTCTTCTGGCCTTTATCGAATGGCGACTTCTCTGGGGTGTTGCGGCCCTGATCGCCATTTTGGCAGCACCTGTGTTGTTTGCATTGCTGAAAACCGAACGCACACCACAATCCATGGCCGAAAGCGATACGTCAAAGGGGATGGGACAGCGCCATTGGACCCGCGGGCAGGCGTTACAACATCCGCTGTTCTGGTTCATGGTGCCTGCGTTACTGGGGCCACCCGCCTTTGGTACGGCCTTCTTTTTCCAACAGGTCCCATTTGCCGAGGCAAAGGAATGGTCACATTTGGAATTGGTGGCAACATTCCCGTTTTACACGGTGTTTGCGATTGTCACGACATTGGGCGCAGGCTGGATGCAGGACCGATTTGGCACACCAAAATTGATCCCCCTCTATCAAATCCCCGCAATCGCGGCATTTGCCATTTTTGGATTGTCGGTTGATCCATGGCATGTGATCGTAGGGCTGTTTTTCATGGGGATGACATCGGGTGCGGTGGCCACATGGCAAAACGGGTTTTGGGCCGAATTTTATGGCACCCAACATTTAGGCGCGCTCAAGGCGATGGCAGCGGCTATTATGGTGCTGGGATCGGCGATTGGGCCAGGATTAACGGGGTTGTTTTTGGATTTCGGTGTTGGACTGTCCACTCAATACCTGTGGGTTGCAGCCTATTTTGGTGTCTCAACCTGCATTATGATGATTGGTGTGCGCAGGTTTCGGGATGAGGTGCCTAGAACACGCGCCCCATAATGTACGACGCACAGCCCTTGAGTGCGGCGAAATCATCTAGGACCAGATGCACAGAAAACTGATTGTTGAAGGGGCCAAAGCGGCCCTTATCGCGAAAGCTGTGCGCAAAGATGTCGGACGATAGATAGGGTTCAAGTGCCCGCGCAACCCCGCCAATCAGGTATAATCCCCCAAGGGGAAGATTTGCCAAGGCCATGTCGCCATAAACAGAGCCTGCAAAACCTGCCTGCATTTGGGCAACGTTTATTGCCATGTCATCGCCATCGCTTGCCGCCGCCATAATCTGGGCCGCAGTACGATCCTGACGGTTGTTTAAGGCGTGATCCAACCGTTCTAATCCGCGCCCTGCCAGAAGATGTTCGTTTGAGGCAAAACCTTCGATGTTCTGGATATGGGCGACAACCTCGGCCTGTTCGGCATTCGCGGCCGCAATGCGGGCATGTCCGATTTCAGATGGGGGCACATATCGCCCAGCAGATGTATGAAACACAGGTGCCGCATTAAAGCCCGTGCCCATGCCAATTACGATTTTTGTGTCATTGTCACGGACCTGATGGGTGCCTGCCAAAACACAGCGCGTATCGTTTTCGCCTAACATATGCAGGGAATGGCCCTGTGCCTGCAGATCATTGATCACGCCAACCTTGGCCGATCCAGTCACGGATGAAATATCACGCGCATCAATCACCCAATCCAGGTTGGTCATTTCGGCACGATCATCTGTCACCGGTCCTGCAGCCGCAACACAAACACGCCCCAATGCGCCTGCGTTCTGGTCCCCCAGATAGGTTTCAATCACGGCGGCCAAATCGGGGTAATCAGCGTTTGCGTATTTTTGAACACGATCCATCAAAAGCGTATGCCCCTGTGTCAACGCAATACGCGTGTTCGTACCACCAATATCCAAGACTAGACACAGATCGTCTGACATATCATTCCCCATTTTTGCGTGAGGTTTATGCAGGGATCGTGCAAGACTCAAGCGATTAATCCATGGCATCAAAGGTCATATCAATTTTGATCAAGGTTTTGTGCAACCTGTGGCGGGGGCGGAGTAATGAATGTTAGCATAGGGCATAATTGAACATGTAAAGGCAGAAACACATGCGCCTGATTTTTCATGTTTTTGGTATTATTTTGTCTGCGACTGCCTCTTTTGCGGACCCGCGATTTTGGCAATACGAATTTCCCGAAACGGATTTTTCGAAGACAAGTTTGGAAAGCTGGTTGGAAATCCGCTCTGGTGGTGTGGGCAAGGATGGCATTCCCGCACTGGATTATGTTGACATGATCACTGTTGCCGACGCTAATATTCCCGCCACCGAACCCGTGATCACACTCGAGCTGGCGGGGCAGGCCCCACGCGCCTATCCCCTGCGCTATATGACGTGGCATGAAATCGTAAATGACTTTGTCGGTGATATTCCGTTTACAGTTACCTTTTGTCCGCTTTGTAATTCCGCGATTGTCTTTGATCGCCGCGTTATGGAAAGGTGTTGGATTTCGGGGTGACGGGGCAGTTACGCAATTCCGATATGGTGATGTATGACCGCCAAACATTCACATGGTGGCAACAGGCCGTGGGGC
>CAXACF010000213.1:0-4178 GCA_963967125.1 uncultured Rhodobacterales bacterium
CGTGATGATGCCCCAACGGGGGATGACGATGACAAACGTCTGCCCCAAGTCATGCAAGGCGAGGCCTTGACCAAGGGTGATATCACGCCCGAACAGCATTTCACCCAACCGCCCCCCCGGTATACAGAGGCGACATTGGTCAAACGGATGGAAGAATTGGGCATTGGACGCCCATCTACCTATGCGTCTATCGTCACCACGATCCAAGATCGCGAATATGTCCGTAAGGAAAGCAACCGCCTATTCCCCGAGGATAAAGGACGCATCGTTACAATATTCCTTTTGAACTTTTTCAAACGCTATGTGGAATATGACTTCACCGCTTCGCTTGAGGATCAGTTGGACCAAGTGAGCGCGGGTGGTTCAGATTATTTGGAACTTCTTTCTAAATTCTGGCGCGATTTCTCGGCGGCGATTTCGGAAACATCGGAGTTGCGCATCACCGAGGTTTTGGACGTGTTGGATGATGCATTAGCACCACAACTCTATCCCCCGCGCGAGGATGGAACCGATCCGCGCATTTGCCCGAAATGCGGGAACGGTACGCTGCACCTGAAATCATCGCGCACCGGTGGATTTGTGGGATGCGGCAATTATCCTGAATGTACATTCACGCGACCAATCTCTGGTGAAATCGACGAAAGTTCGGATCGCTTACTTGGCGAAGACGCAGGGGATGAGATTTTCTTAAAATCTGGTCGCTTTGGTCCCTATGTTCAGCGGGGCGAGGCCACGAAAGAGGTGCCCAAACCCCCACGCGCCAGCCTGCCCAAAGGATGGGCACCTGCGGAAATGGATTTGGAACGTGCATTGATGTTGTTGAACCTACCGCGAGAGGTTGGTCACCACCCCGAAGACGGCGAAATGATCGAGGCGGGAATTGGCCGTTATGGCCCGTTTGTGAAACACGGCCGCACCTATGCCAATTTGAAAGAGGTCGATGATGTCTTTACCATCGGCATGAACCGCGCCGTTGAAGAGTTGGCCAAAAAAGCCAGCCGTGGGTCCGCCCGCACCGCCGCCACCCCACTAAAGGAATTAGGCGAACACCCAACCGATGGCGGCCCCGTCAATGTGATGGACGGACGCTATGGGGCCTATGTCAAATTCGGCAAAATCAACGCCACCCTGCCCAAGGACGTCAAACCCGAGGACGTGACAATGGACATGGCCGTTCAGCTAATCGCCGAAAAGGCCGCCAAGGGTGGTGCCAAAAAAGGCAAACGCAAAAAGTAATTTTGGCGCATATGCGCACAGGCTTTCTGCATCCAGTGAATTGACACTGGCGCGGCAACGCGCCACATATTGCCTAATTATCTAAAAACGGAGCTTTTCCATGAAAAAAGTCTATGGATCCGCCGCCGAAGCGTTAGATGGATTGTTGTTTGACGGCATGTTCATCGCATCGGGCGGTTTTGGCCTTAGCGGTATTCCCGAACTCTTGCTGGCCGCGATCCGCGATGCGGGCACCAAGGATATGACATTTGCATCCAATAACGCAGGTGTCGATGATTTCGGGATCGGCATTTTGTTGCAAACCCGTCAGGTGAAAAAGATGATTTCATCCTATGTGGGCGAAAACGCGGAATTCATGCGCCAATATCTGTCAGGGGAATTGGAATTGGAATTTAACCCACAGGGCACATTGGCCGAACGCATGCGTGCAGGGGGTGCAGGCATCCCCGGGTTCTATACAAAAACAGGCGTCGGCACCGTTGTGGCCGAAGGGAAAGAGCACAAGGATTTTGATGGCGAAACCTATATCCTTGAGCGCGGTATTTTTGCCGATCTTGCAATCGTAAAAGCGTGGAAGGCGGATGAGACAGGCAATCTGGTCTTCCGCAAAACGGCCCGCAACTTCAACCCACCCGCGGCGATGTGCGGTAAGGTCTGTGTTGTGGAAGTCGAAGAAATTGTTCCAACAGGATCATTGGACCCTGATCATATTCACCTACCCGGGATTTATGTGCACCGCATTATCCAAGGTGAGCATGAAAAACGCATCGAACAGCGCACAACGCGCCCACGGACGGAGGGTTGATCAATGGCATGGGATCGCAATCAAATGGCCGCACGCGCGGCACAAGAGCTTCAAGATGGCATGTATGTGAACCTTGGGATCGGTATTCCAACGCTGGTTTCCAATTATATCCCCGATGGGATCACAGTGACGCTTCAATCTGAAAACGGTATGTTGGGCATGGGCCCGTTCCCGTACGAAGGGGAAGAGGACCCTGATCTGATCAATGCTGGGAAACAAACCATCACCGAATTACCCCAAACGGCCTATTTCGACAGTGCGACATCCTTTGGCATGATCCGTGGCGGCAAAATCGCCATGGCCATCCTAGGCGCGATGGAAGTTGCCGAAAACGGCGATCTGGCAAACTGGATGATTCCAGGCAAGCTGGTCAAGGGTATGGGCGGCGCGATGGACCTGGTTGCAGGTGTGGGTCGCGTGATCGTTGTGATGGATCACACAAACAAACATGGCGATAGTAAAGTGCTACAGGCCTGTACCCTGCCCCTAACAGGAACCGCCGTGGTGGATCGCATTATCACAAACCTAGGCGTTCTAGACGTGGTTGAGGGTGGTTTGCGCATTGTTGAATGCGCCGAGGGCGTCAGCGAAGCTGACCTACGCGCCGCGACCGAGGCGACAATCGTCGATTAAGTTTTTAGCGTGCGGCCTGCTCGGGAAAGTTATCGAGACAGGCCGCAATAAAATTTTGATAAAGCAACTGAGTTTGCAAAAGAAATATCGCTTCAAACGTTTATCTTTGCATTATGTTGTAAAATAATTTAGCTTTCGTGGAAAACACACCAATAAAATCAAGCCTAACGCCATGATATTGCAGCATTTTAAAAATATGGCAGCAACTGCATTAATAGTAGTGACTGCCTTTACAATTTTAGGCACTACGGTTTGGGGCGACATTGTTAGCGTAATCCAGAAGTCTAAAGAGCAGACAATAGGCGTACCAATCGATCGCGCCGTTGTTATTGAAAGTGCGGTTCCATTCGCAGAGCTTTCGATAGCAAATCCCGCAATAGCTGACTTTTCGACATTATCAGACCGAACAGTCTACATTTTAGGAAAGCTGGCTGGAACGACCACTCTTACCTTAATCGACAAAAAGGGAAATTTAATCTCTAATGTACAGATTAAGGTTACGACTGACCTTGATGAGTTGCGAAAACGGCTCAAAGAAATTTTACCTAATGAAAAAATAAAAGTACGCAGTGCAAATGATGGTATTGTGTTACACGGAAAAGTAAGTACTGCCGAAGCTAGCGACAAAGCAGTTTTACTCGCTAATAGATATGCACCAAATTTAGTATCAAATCTGATAGATATAGAAAGTTTAACCAGTAAGGCACTTATTACTCAAACCTACACAATCGAAACAAATCATAAATTTTTCAGGGATTTATACACTGGAACAGAAAAGAGCGCCGTAAAAATTCTGTCACCTGCTGACGCGCAATTCAGCAGTGTTTTATCGAAATTGAAATCATTTAAAACCAAAACCAAAAGCTATACTTTACGACCATCTAAACAAATTGAATTTTTTGTTGGTGGGTCCGTTAGTTATCCTCACCGCGATGGTGATACAATATTAATCAAAAATTTCAAAAACGGTGCTGATTTCTCCATTAGTGGAGAGATGATAAATAATAGCGATGGCGCGATTAGGATGAACATTGGTGTCATCGAACAATCCGTATCACAGGATGAGGCCATACTTTCTAATATTACAAATGTTTTTGAAACCCAACTAACAAGCTTACGACATACCGTAAATATGCAAAATGGTTCGTCTTTGATTTTGATCGTTGCACCAAACGCACTAAACCTGACACCATACCGTGGTGAGTTAGCGCAAAAACGAATTCAATTCTTTAATAGAAAAAATACAAATCACGAGCGGCAAATATATGCTGTCCACATCACGCTGTCGGATATGAAGTAGTAGTCACAAAGGCAACAAAGCATCAGGCGTATTTCCTATTTGTTCATTTGGCTGAAAAAAAAATCTTCCAAGCTACTTAATCAGAATGGAAATTTCATCAAAATTTGAGCGCTGGCTCACATCTAGGAATTGGACACTCCACCCGCATCAGCGTGAATTGCTGTCCTATGCCGCACGCCCTGCGCAGTTGTTGATCGCACCGAC
>CAXACF010000214.1:0-4169 GCA_963967125.1 uncultured Rhodobacterales bacterium
TGCACCACTCCTCTCTGACGCTTTATCGCTCGCTGGATCTGGACTCCAAGCTCATGCAAGTGCGCGTGACCATTGGCGTTGAGAAGCCTGAAGAAGTGGACTGTGATCGTGTGGCGGAGAGCCTTCCGCGCGGTGTGGCGACGGTAAAAGCGGTGAAAGGCGGTCTGAACGTTCACGACCGCGAGAACGATACGGTCAGCGTGATTGCGACCGCCGCCGTCGAGGCTTACTACCCCATGGACACTGTTCCATGGGAAGTTGTTACGCCGTGATCCGATCCTTTTTTGCTGCCCTTCTCGTCCTGCTTTTTGCGCCTCTGGCGCAGGCGCAGGTCGATATGTGCATCAGCAAGCCGGCGCCCTTTTTTCTGAAGGAACGCGTTATGCAGACAAAATTATTGGACACGGTACACAGCCCATCTGATTTGAAGCGAATGTCAGATCGTGACCTAAGCGTGTTGGCGCGCGAGGTACGGAATGAAGTCATCGAAACGGTTTCACGGACCGGTGGTCATTTGGGATCTTCCCTGGGTGTGGTTGAATTGACAGTTGCCATTCATGCCGTATTCAACGCGCCTTTTGACAAATTGGTTTGGGATGTGGGGCATCAATGTTACCCGCATAAAATTTTAACAGGTCGGCGCAATCAGATGAAAACACTTCGTCAGACGGACGGAATAAGTGGTTTCACCAAAAGAAGCGAAAGCGAATATGACCCTTTCGGAGCGGCACACAGTTCAACCTCAATTTCGGCGGCACTTGGATTTGCCCTTGCGCGCAAACACGGTCAGCCGACGGGGGACGCGATCGCCGTTATCGGAGATGGGTCAATTTCTGCGGGAATGGCCTATGAGGCGTTGAATAACGCGGGCAGCGAGAAAGAACGGCTGTTTGTGATTTTGAACGACAATGAAATGTCAATCGCACCTCCTGTGGGGGCGATGTCATCCTACCTGTCGCGGGTCAATAGCAACGATGTCTTTGGAAAGCTAAAAGAGATTGGCGAAAGCCTGGATGATCATCTGCCGTTCAAATTGCGGGATCATGCGCGACGCGCCAAGCAGCTGGTGACAGGGACAATTGGACAAGCGACATTATTCGAAGAGCTTGGTTTTGACTATATAGGTCCAATTGATGGACATGATATGGAACAACTGCTGAGCACGTTGCGCGCGGCCAAAGGGCGTGCGAATGGTCCCGTATTGATCCATGTTTGCACGAAAAAGGGGTACGGCTACGCGCCTGCTGAAAACTCCGCTGATAAATATCACGGGGTTTCAAAATTTGACGTGTCGACGGGTGTCCAAAAGAAGACACCTGCGAATTCGCCCTCATATACAAGTGTGTTCGGTAAATCCCTTCTTGCCGAAGCCAAAGAGGATAACCGCGTGGTTGCCGTAACGGCGGCAATGCCCTCTGGAACTGGCGTTGACATTCTGGCCAAAGAATACCCGCGTCGAGTGTATGATGTGGGCATAGCAGAGCAGCACGCGGTTACATTCGCCGCAGGGTTGGCCGCAACAGGAATGAAGCCTTTTTGCGCGATCTATTCAACGTTCTTACAGCGTGCTTATGACCAAATTGTGCACGATGTAGCGCTGCAAAACCTGCCCGTCCGATTTGCGATTGATCGTGCAGGTTTGGTTGGGGCAGATGGGCCAACACATGGCGGAATTTTGGATATTTCTTATATGGCGAATATGCCAAATATGACCGTTATGGCAGCGAGTGATGAGGCCGAACTTGCGCATATGGTGCGGACAGCCGCAGAATATGACGATGGCCCCATTTGTTTCCGTTATCCGCGCGGAACGGGTCCAGGTGTTTCCGTACCAACACGCGGTGAACCGCTTGAGATTGGTAAAGGGCGCGTTGTGAAAACGGGAACTGATCTGGCGATCCTTTCGTTTGGAGCACATCTTGAGGTGGCTCTTGAAGCGGCACAGTTGCTTGAGCAACAGGGTATAAGTGTGACCGTGGCAGATGCACGTTTTGCAAAGCCGCTTGATACTGATCTTGTTGATAATTTGGTCGCATCACACACGGCGGTCTTAACACTTGAGCAAGGTTCAATGGGTGGATTTGGCGCGATTGTTCTGCAACATTTGGCGATGACGGGTCAGTTGGCCGATGGGATCAACATTGATACAGTTTTCTTGCCAGACCGATTTATTGATCAGGGATCGCCCGATGACATGTATCGCGATGCTGAAATGAGCCTCTCTCACGTTTTTGATCGTTGCATTAACCTGCTTCAACGTTTTGATGCGCAAAATTCGGCTCGCTCACTGCAAAGTGTAAAAAATAATTGACATATTGTGCATTGCTGTGCTTGCATGGCGGTGCCTAATACATTTCCTTAGCATTGGAAAAGGCAGTGACTGAGAGCTTCATGCGTCGTTCGAAGCTCTCAGTCCGTTTCCATGCAATCTCCAGTCGTATATGAAATCTCTAGTCGTATTCAGACGAAGTATATGTGTTAAATTTCAAATATATAGATGAAATTGGCGGACGATTGAGAGTTTGAATACAACGGTTTTATCGTCCGCCATCGTATCGCGCATAACATCTTTGTAGCCAACAAAAGGAGCTGCACGCTACGCGCTTAAACAGAGGGTCTAAGCAGGTTCATTCTTTATCAAAAATAAAATATGTCAATAAATATTTACACTATTTGTGAAGTATGAATTTTGTAAACGCTTTCATCAGCTTTGCTCACGCCAATTCTTACATTTGCGGTATCCGCTTTTCTGCTTTGCATTCTGCGAAAATAGAATCCAGACGTTTTTGTCGCGTCTTTTCGGTTTTTGCGGATTTTAGCCAGCGCAAGATGTTGCGTTTGTATGATGGTGCGCAGGTGTCGAAATAGGTTGCTGCGGTCGGATCTGTGTCGAGCAAGGTTTGCAAATCATCGGGAACGACCAATGCATCGACATCTTGCATAACATCCCACAGGCCCAACCGTTTGGATTGTGTGATCGCGTCACGCCCCGCGGGTTGCATGCGGCCCTCGCCCTCTAATCGCTCTGCCCGTTGTTTATAAGTCGCGCTCCAACTTTGTGTTTTTCTTTGAGAGATAAGTTGCATTGTTCGCTGATCGTCCAACTTGCGCCGAATTCCGTCGATCCAGCCATATGCGATTAGCGCGTCCAAAACTTGCTCGCGGGATAAGTATTTTTGTGGCGTGGACTTCTTATAAGTGATTAGCCAAACACTGTCCTGTGAATCAAAGTTGTGCGATAACCAAACCCAAAGGTCGTGTTCGGTTGTGATTTCTACAGACGAAAAATTTTCAGTTTTAATCGCGCCCATCTATGCCTCTTTACGAACTCTTTATAGTTACGAAAGAAACGATCAATACGATCACATATTAACGCGGTGTTGACGTTTAAGTTGCTTTAAGATTGGCTTTAGCTCGGGCTGTTTTAGCTTTCGAATGGCGGTGTTTACGCCCACCCAACGCAGTTTGCGTTGTCCTCGTTCAGGGAAGTTTTTTGAAAGTTTCGCAGTTTCAAAGCTGAACAATTGCATTTCAATGGGTTGGTCTGTGCCGTCCTTCATAACCTTGTTATATCGCAAGGACCCACAGTGGATCGGACCACTTTTGATGCGCTTGACTCCCGCTTCTTCCCAGGCTTCGATCAAGGCTGCCTCGCTATCGGGTGTGTTCTCCATAGGCCACCCTTTGGGCAGGATCCAGCGACCTGTTCCGCGACTGGTGATAATCAGGATTTTGATGCCAGATTTCGTGCGTCTATATGCGATTGCGCCAACCTGTTTTCTGGGTGTTCGTTTTTTGAACCTATTCTTGCCTTTTGGGATTTGTGGCTTTGCTTTATGTTTCAACGGTCACAACCAAATTTGACAGACCGTCAATGCGCGCGTCCATTTTGTCACCGATCACGACAGGTCCGACGCCTGCGGGTGTTCCCGTCATGATCACGTCGCCAGCTTGCAGAGTGTAATATTTACTCAGATCGCAAATGATATCTGGAACGGAATGGATCATGTCCGACAAATGCGCGCTTTGAACGGGTTTATCGTTCACAAACAGTTCGATTTTCTGTGGGCCGATGTGACCAAAATTTTCCTTGGGTGTAATGCTGCCGATCACAGCAGATTGTTCAACATCCTTTGCCAAATCCCACGGGCGGCGCTTTTCCTTGGCAA
>CAXACF010000215.1:0-4155 GCA_963967125.1 uncultured Rhodobacterales bacterium
GGCGATAGCAGGGGAACACATCCATACCATCGATACACCAGACCCCGATCAAATGACCGCGGCCCTGTCAGAAACCAAACCCAATATTGTCGTTGAAACACCCATTCTGGCCATGGGATCGCGCCGTCAGGTCACACGTTCCGCCGCGCGCGCACTGCACGGCGACGATAAAATTTTGTCGTTACCCGAGGATGCCCCCTATGGCGCAGTTTTGGTGGATACCGACAGCTGTTCCATGTGCTTGTCCTGTGTTTCACTTTGCCCATCAGGCGCACTGGGTGAAAACCCCGACAAACCCCAACTTTTGTTCCAAGAGGACGCCTGTTTACAATGTGGCTTGTGTTCAAACATCTGCCCTGAAAACGCGATCACCTATGAACCACGCCTGAACCTTGGGACACAGGCGCTTGAACAAACTGTTCTGAATGAGGAAGAACCCTTTGCCTGCATCGAATGTGGGGTGCTGTTTGGGGTAAAATCCTCAATCGAGCGGATCACCGAAAAACTGTCTTCTGGTGTTGGTGCTTTTGCCAATCCAGATGCGTTGAAATTGGTTCAAATGTGCGGGGATTGCCGCGTGAATGCGCAATTCCACAGCACGGATAATCCCTTTGCCGCCAAGGAACGCCCACGCGTGCGCACAACGGCAGATTATTATTCGGATCGTGAGGATCACTGATGTTTAATTGGTGCGCCCAAATCAGCGGGTTTAAGCCCCTGCATATAGGCCAACAGTGCGTCGATCTGATCCAAGGTGACTTTGATCGGAACGATGGGCGGTGGGCGATTTGGGTCGAATGGATCGGTCACATCCTGAACGACGGTAAAGGCGGGATGCGGGTTCAACAAATAAAACCCCGACATACGTTGTGGCCAGTCGGCCAAAGTGCGCAGGGCGAAAAACGATGGCGTCGATCCAATCGCGCCCATGCGGTTGTCGTCCACCACGTGACAACGCGAACATTGCGCCTGCGCCACCTGCAACCCCAGCGCAGCATCGCCCGTAAAATTGACCACCTGTTCAATTGTATCTTGGACCTCTGGAATAACAAACCGGTCGCCCGTTTCGGGGGCAAAGGCCAGAATGGTATTTTGCGCAACCTCGCTCTGCAACCAATCAACAAAGCGTTCGGCCCCAGGATGTTCACCATCAATCAATCGCACCGCCCAAATGACGTCCCCGCGTTGCGCAATGGGGCGTCCCGTGGCAATCGCAATCGCAACCTGCGCATCCGATTGTTCCGCAAGGATCAAGCGCACCTGCGTTTTCAACGTGAACCGGGGCGCAAGATATTTGAACAAACCACTTTCGACAAAATCAGAGTCGGCAAACACACGCACCTGTTTCGGATTATCCGTGGCTTGCGCGGTGCCCATGGCGGGCAACATCATAGCAATAGTCGTCAAAATCAAACACATGGTTCGGGTCATTGGAGATACTCCTCTGATTTGCGCACTACTTAAAAGGATGAACAAATGAACGAAGATTTCAACATGTCGATGCGAAAATTTCTGAAACAGGTCGGTGTGACGTCACAACAGGCCATCGAAGAGGCATTGCGCGACGCAGAAAGTGGCGAATATGAAATTCAGGCCGAAATTAGCATTGCGTCTCTTGGAATGGTTCATAAAGTGAGCGGCACAATCAAGCGTGGGGAAGATTAAATTGAGCCTAACAAGAGAGCAGGTTTTAGAGGCCTTAAAAAATATCGCACCAGAGGGCGGCACAGACATTGTGACATCTGGCGTCATGCGTGCGTTGAACGTTGATGGAGCAAGCGTCCGCTTTGTTATAGAGATCGATCCAGCACAGGCAGAGGCCTATATGCCCGTCAAAACCAAGGCCGAAGAAATGCTAAAGTCTATGGGTGCTGCGGATATTTCTGTGGTGATGACGGCGCACAAAGCAGCCAGCGCACCACCCGACCTAAAGATGCAAAAAAAGGCAGAACCAAAAGGCCCTGAAAAGGTCCCCGGTGTTGATCGCATTCTGGCTGTTGCGTCGGGCAAAGGTGGCGTTGGAAAATCAACCGTCAGCGCCAATTTGGCCTGTGCCTTAGCTGCAGAAGGACGGCGTGTTGGCCTGTTGGACGCAGATGTTTACGGGCCATCACAACCTCGCATGTTGGGGGTGTCAGGCCGTCCATCAAGCCCTGATGGCAAAACCATCCTGCCGATGCGAAATCACGGTGTTACGATGATGTCTATCGGCCTGATGACCAACGAAGGTCAGGCGGTTGTGTGGCGTGGCCCAATGCTGATGGGCGCATTGCAGCAGATGATGTTTCAGGTGCAATGGGGTGCGTTGGATGTGTTAATTGTCGATTTGCCACCTGGCACCGGGGACGTGCAAATGACCTTGGCTCAAAAAGCCGATGTTGATGGCGCAATTGTTGTTTCAACCCCGCAGGACATCGCATTGATCGATGCCCGCAAGGGGATTGATATGTTCCAGCAACTGAAGGTTCCCGTGCACGGTATGATCGAAAACATGTCGACCCATATCTGTTCAAATTGTGGACATGAGGAACATGTTTTCGGCCATGGTGGCGTTCAGGCAGAGGCTGAAAAATTGGGCGTGGATTTGCTCGCTGAAGTGCCACTGGATCTGAACATCCGCCTTGCGGCGGATAGCGGTGCACCGATTGTGGTGTCAAACCCATCCCATCCCCAATCACAAGTGTTCCGCGACATCGCGCGTAAACTGATTGAACGGGGACAAGCGTGATGAATGACCTGATCTTTCCCCCACTGATGACGGGCATGCCCATCGAAGGACGCAACAGCGATCCCTTTGATACGGCCATTGCACAGGCCACTTTGGGGGTGGATGCAGGTCTGATCGTCTATAATTTAGAAGCCGATCGCGCACGCGCGACATTGGTCTTGGCGCCCGATGTGGCCCTGACACAGGCGATGGCTATGTTGCCCGTGGCAGGCATTGGGTTCCAAAATGCGCTTGGCGCACTGGCCCCGCCCGAGGTAGCGGTGCATTTAGAATGGAACGGCGGCATCCGTATAAACGGCGCAAAATGCGGGGGGTTTCAAATCGCATCCAGTTCGACCGACGCCGATCAGCAACCCGATTGGCTGTGCATTGGCTTGGACCTTCCATTGTGGCCCGCACACGAAGAAATGGGGCAAACACCAGATGAAACCGCCCTTTACGCTGAAGGATGCGCCGAGGTTGATGCCGCAAACCTGATCGAAGCATGGGCGCGCCACACCCTAAATTGGATCACACGCTGGGACGGCGAAGGGGTGAAGCCCGTTCATGATGAATGGCGCGGGCTGGTGCATGGCATGGGCGAGGACATCGATATAGATGGAAAAACGGGCACATTCCTTGGGGTTGACGAAAACTTTGGCCTGCTGCTGCGCATAGGTGCCGAAACAACACTGATCCCCTTAACACAGCTACTAAAGGATTGAGATCATGAAACTAGCCCGAGCGATACATTTTGACGAAAGCGATACCCGCGTTTATGCGAATTCCGCACGCACGGGCGAATGGTGTATTTCGGGTGGTTTTGAGTTTTCAAACTGGGGTGAAGGCGACCTGAATGGAAAAGCACGCCAAGCATTTTCCAACGGATGGTTGGGATTGGAAACTTTTGGGCGCGTTACATTTGTGGCGGTAACCCAGATCGAAGAAAGTGAAATTAATCACCTAACCGACATCTTGTCCGAGCATTTTGTAACATACTACGGCGCACCGAATGTCGAGGCCGCCCGCCCCGTTGCATCCGAGGAAATTCGTCAGATGCAAGAATTATGTGATGATCACGATCCCAACACATTGCTAACGGTTGCGCGTGAATTGTCCGACGGCGGCGTGCACGAAGCCTATCGCGTGATTGACACACCGGAGGCAGATTTGGGTCAGTTCGCCATTCACGGATCGCTTGATGAATGACCTTTGGAACGGCATCCAGCAGGCCATTTGGCTGACGATCACGCTGGATGCAGATTTGGTGGAAATTTCGCTTCGCTCTTTGCGGGTCACGCTTAGTGCGTTGTTTGTCTCATGCCTGATCGCCTTGCCTTTGGCGGCGATTTTGGCGGTCCGTCGGTTTAAATATCGCCGATTGATCATTTCAACATTGAACGCCTTGATGGGATTGCCCCCTGTCGTTGTCGGTCTGATTGTTTATA
>CAXACF010000216.1:0-4126 GCA_963967125.1 uncultured Rhodobacterales bacterium
CCTGATCACCGATCCCGCCGCCTGTTTACCAGGCGATGGTGCCCCCCTGCCCAGTTTATCCATCGTATCGCGCAAGGCCCCTAATTGCCTCTGTGGCGCATTTAGGGTTTCAAGAAGCGCGGGCGCAATCAGAGCGGCGCGACAGTTTTTGCCAATGAATTCAGGAATGACACGGGTATCTGTCACCAAATTCACCAATGTCACTGTATCCGTAATCAACATGCGTCCAATGATTTGGCGGGACAGCCATCCCATATCATAGGCAATCACCATGGGCGTATCGTTTGCCGCCAATTCAAGCGAGACCGTTCCAGAGGCCGCCAAGGCCACATCCGCCGCGCGAAAAGCTGCGCGTTTGGCGACATCATAGACGGTTTCCCCTAACTCTCGATGATCCAAGACAATGGGACGGATGGGCCAATTTTGAACCGCCTCTTGGACAGCGCCAACCACATGGGGTGCTGCGGGCAGAACGCATTGCAAATCGGGCATTGATTGTCGCGCTAGGGCCAGGGTTTCCCCAAATGGGGCCATTAATTTTGAAATTTCACTGTTGCGCGATCCAGGTAGGATCAGCGCCAATGGTGCATCCCCAATTCCGAAATCATCGCGAAATGCCACCGCTTCCTCATTTGTGGCAATCGGGTCGGTGACAACGGGATGACCCACAAAGTCACAGGACATGCCAGTACGCTGCATCAAGGGCGGCTCAAACGGAAACAGCGCTAAAACATGATCAATGAACTGCGCCATCTTATCCGCGCGTTTGGGGCGCCATGCCCAAACTGTGGGTGCTACGTAATGTACCGTTGGAATATCCGATTTTGCATGGATGATTTGCGCCAATCGCAGGGAAAATTCAGGGGCATCAATTGTGATCAAAACATCGGGATTTTGCGCGATGATATAGTCCGCTGTTTCATACAAACGCCGTTTTAAGCGCGGGTATTGTTTCAGTATTTCGACAATCCCCATGACGGACAATTCCTGCATCGCAAACAGGCTGTCCATCCCCCGTGCCATCATTCGGGGCCCCGCAACACCAATGAAATCTGCAGGCTGTTCCAGTATCGCGTCAAACCCATCAATCAGGGCCGCGCCCAGTTTATCCCCCGATGCTTCACCAGCGATTAATGCGATTTTCATAATGTCGCCTCGGCCGCTGCGATGAAAATGCCGTGATTGTTTGCCCGTTCAATTGTCTGATGAAGATTAACAACAACACAGGCATCAGGGGATATCACAATTCCCGACAATCCCGCCTTGGCCACCTGATCAATGGTATTGGGGCCGATGGTGGGCATATCCACGCGCAGGTCCTGACCTGCCTTTGGGCGTTTCACGAATACACCACCGATAGGGCCGCGCAAATTTGGCGCTGTTGCCGCTACAAAGGACAATAACGCATCTGTGCCTTGCAAGGTTTCAATACCCAACACCAAACCATTTTCGACAATAACGCCCTGCCCCACATCCAGTGGCGAAAGGGTTTTCAAAACCTGATCTGCGCGCGTAATGTCGCCTTGAACATCCGTGGGAACCTGTCCCGCCAAAACACCTGCGGGCTGGGTCAAAGGCAAAAGCGAATGCGCCCCAACAACCGTGAACCCCTGCTCTTCGATCAGCGCAATCAGATGACGCAATAGGTGATCATCCCCATGAGACATGGCCTGCATCAAGGCAGGGAGCGCCGATTTTGTATACTCATCCAACAGACCGGATGCAAAATCAGGACGCGACATGGCACCCGCCATAACGATATGGGTCACACCGCGATCACGCAGATCGGTGAACAATGCGCCCAACCGTTCAAAGCGATGCAAATGTGCGACGTTACCCAGTTCGGTTGGCATCCCCTCAAACCCGACAACATGCGCATCTGGATGCGCCTGTTTGATCATCACTGGCAACTGCCCTGCGCCTGAGAGAATGGCAAGTTTCATAACGCTAACTCGGTGTTAGAAACGAACGGTCGCTTTCTGCTAACACAAAATTAACAATCGTACGCACGTAATCGCTATCCGTTTCTTCGCTCAACCGTGTTGCGCGATCTTTAAACGTCCCCTCGCCCTGCGCCAACATTTGGAACGCAGCACGCAGGGCCGTAATATCTTCACGCGCCACACCGCGACGTTTCAGACCAACCAGATTAAGGCCATCTAATTCCCCGCGCGGGGCCTGAACCAAACCATAGGGGATGACATCGTTTGTCACCATTGTGACGGCCCCAACAATCGCGCCCTGCCCAATGCGAACGAATTGATGCAATCCTGAAAGTCCGCCGATGATCACATTATCCGCAAGAACACAGTGGCCAGCAACCGCCGCAGAATTTACCAAAATAACATTATTCCCAATCTGCGCATCATGGGCGACATGGCATCCCGCCATAAACAATCCATCGTTGCCAATGCGGGTCACACCCCCACCCCCTTCGGTACCGGGGTTCATTGTGACATGTTCACGAATGCGGTTGCGTTCGCCGATAATCAGTTTGGTTTTTTCGCCACCAAATTTTTTATCCTGTGGAATTTCCCCCAAGACGGCAAAAGAAAAAACAACGCTCCCCGATCCAATTTCGGTTTGCCCTGTGATGACCACATGGCTTTTCAACTCGACATTGTCGTGCAGCACGACCTCGGGGCCGACAACGCAAAACGGGCCAATTTTACAGCCCGCACCGATTTGCGCGCCCTCTTCAATAACTGCACTGGGGTGAATGTTGGTGTCGTTCATTCTAGCTCTCTTGGCTTAGGTCCATCATCGCCGAAAATTCAGCTTCTGCAGCAAGTTCGCCATCAACCGTCGCAACGCCAGAGAATTTCCAAACTTTGCCGCCGGGTTTGCCGCGCAGTGTCGTCAGTTTCATTTCCAAAACATCGCCCGGAATGACTTTGCGGCGGAATTTACACTTATCAATGCCCATGAAGTAAATCAGCATGTTTTTGTCCGCAAGTTCCAGCGTAACCCCCACCATAACCGCGGCAGTTTGTGCCATGGCCTCGACAATTGTCACACCGGGCATAATGGGTGTTCCAGGGAAGTGTCCCTGAAAATGTGGTTCATTCATGGTTACATTTTTGATCCCGCGCGCTGATGTAGTTCCATCAATGTCGACAACCTTATCAACCAACAGAAACGGATATCTGTGCGGGAGAATGCGTTGGATCAACTGGATGTCTGCGCTTTGCAACTGCTCACTCATGATTATTCCTTAACTTGTTCTTAACACTCACTAGCAAGCGATGATTGATGGGGCAAGCCACCTATTCCTGAGCGCGGGGTTCTGCAGGTTTTTCCAAATCTTTCGAGCTGCCTGTTTCAGTCGTATTTTGATCAATGATCATGATCGCAACATCCGTGATATCGACACTTGCACGGTCATCCAAAACAACGCTGCGCCGATCAAGCAATACCGTTGCGCCCCGATCTCGCATCACTTGGGAGAGCACGGGAACAAAGCTGCGCAACAAATCCTGACGTCTGCGACTGCTTTCCTCGGTAATGGCTTGGATTTTGGCCTGTTGCTCTTGTCTTAGGCGCACAGCCTTTTCATCAAAGGCTTTGGCCAAGACGCGAAATTCATCAAGATCCAGTGTTTCACGTTTCTTGATTAAATCTTCTTCCTCTGCGGACAGTTCCGCCTCGATCGCGTCCAACTCGGCTTGCAGGCTTTGCGCCTCTTCGCTCATTTGAAACGACAGATACTGACCAATTTGCGTTTCACTGACCAGGCGTTCTAAATCCACGGTCACCACGGGATTTTGCCCAGGTTCTTGTGCAGACAACACCGAAGCCAGTGTTGCAAAAGCCAGCAGAACTATCGCGCGAAGTGATTGCATCAGAACCGTGTCGCGATGGACATATCGAATGTGCGCTCTTCATCATGCGTTTCTTTTTTCAAAGCGCGTGTGAAGTCAAACCGTAAGGGGCCGATTGGCGTTGTCCAGTAAAGGGTTGCACCCACAACGTGGCGCCACGCCCCGTTATCATAGAGAAGTCCATTCCCGCTCGCGCCTGTGTCCCAAAGATTACCCGCATGATAAAAGGCACCGCCTGACATGCCGTATTCCTCTGGCAGACCAAGGGGGAAGTCCACCTCAAACTTGGCAACCGTATATTTGTT
>CAXACF010000217.1:0-4120 GCA_963967125.1 uncultured Rhodobacterales bacterium
TTATCAGGCAGGGGGTATGCCCGTTGAAATGCCCGTCCATTCCTTTGCCGAACACTTTTTGAAACCGACTTCGATGCTATATCGCAACATGGGTGCGATTGAGGTTGAGGAAACATTACGTTCGCATCCCATTGATGGTGCCGTTCTGATGGGGGGCTGTGATAAATCCACGCCCGCGCTTGTCATGGGCGCCGTCAGCATGGGCATTCCATTCATTTACCTGCCTGCAGGGGCCATGTTGCGTGGCAATTATGCAGGTGAAAGGCTGGGTTCTGGGACAGATACGTGGAAATACTGGGACGAACGGCGCGCGGGCAATATCAACAAGGAACAATGGGACGGTGTTCAGGGCGGCATTGCGCGCAGTTATGGCACCTGTATGACCATGGGGACTGCATCCACAATGATGAGCATTGCAGATGGTTGGGGCCTGACCCTGCCTGGTGCCTCCACCATCCCCGCCCCGGATGCGGGACATAAACGCATGTCGGCGGCCTGTGGTCGGCGCATCGTTGATATGGTGTGGGAGGATTTGACCCCAGATCAAATCATGACGCCCGCCAGCACGCGCAACGCGGTTACTGTTGCGATGGCCACAGGCTGTTCCACAAATGCAATCATTCACCTGATTGCGATGGCGCGTCGTGCAGGTGTTGATCTGACCTTGGATGATTTGGACGATATCGGTCGCACAACCCCCGTGATTGCGAATATACGCCCCTCTGGCTCTGAATACCTGATGGAGGATTTCTATTACGCTGGGGGTTTGCGCGCTCTGATGGTTGAGCTGGGCGATAAACTGGACCTAAGCGTGAAAACCGTGACGGGTAAAACATTGGGCGAATGCCTAGAGGGGGCTGTGAATTACAACGATGATGTCATTCGTCCATTATCCAACCCCGTCTATCACGAAGGATCCTTGGCTGTGCTCAAGGGGAACTTGGCCCCAGATGGGGCGGTCATCAAACCCGCGGCAATGGATCCCAAGTTTCAAAAACACCGTGGGCCTGCCATTGTTGCAGATAGCTATGATGAGATGAAAAAAATCATCAATGACGAAGATTACCCAATGACGCCTGATCATGTTTTGATCCTGCGCAATGCAGGTCCGATTGGAGGGCCGGGTATGCCAGAATGGGGCATGATCCCCATGCCAAAGGCACTGTTAAAGCAGGGGCATCGCGATATGGTGCGCCTATCGGATGCGCGGATGTCGGGCACATCCTACGGGGCCTGCATCCTGCATGTCGCGCCCGAGGCCTATATCGGCGGCCCACTGGCCTTGATTGAAACGGGGGACATGATCGAGGTGGATGTGCCAAACCGCATTTTGAACGTCGACATTACGGATGAAGAAATGGCCGCGCGTCGTGAAAAATGGGTGGCACCGCCCCCGCGTTATGAACGTGGCTGGGGACAGATGTACACGCAGCATATCGAACAGGCAGATAAGGGATGCGATTTCGATTTCCTACGCACGGATTTCGGGGCCCCCGTACCAGAGCCTGAGATCAATTGATGGAACTAGGACAGGCGCTATGTGGGGTGTCGGGAATTTTGGTCACCCCTTTTGACGAAAGCGGTGCAATTGATCCGCCGCGTCTGGTCCCAGTCATTGATCGCGCTGTTGCGGCGCATGTTGATATACTAACCGTGAACGGTAATACGGGCGAATTTTACAGCCTGTCCACGTCCGAAGCTGTCACTATGGTGCAGTCCGTTTGTAAATTGGTTGATGGGCGTGTGCCCGTTGTCGCGGGCATTGGACGTGCCCTGCCTGATGCGATTACGCTGGCACATGCATCTGTTGCCGCGGGTGCAGGTGCGCTGATGATCCACCAACCCCCTGATCCGTTTGTCGCGCCACGCGGGGTCTGTGATTATATTCGCGCCATTCGTGACGCCGCGGGGGACGTGCCCCTAATCCTTTATTTGCGCAACGATGGGATTGGGGTGGATGCCATATCACAGATGTGTTCAATCGAGGGTGTGGTCGGTGTCAAATGGGCCACCCCCAATCCGATGGTTTTGAAACGTGCCATCGCGGCGACCCCAGATCATATCACATGGGTTGGTGGTTTGGCCGAAGTTTGGGCACCCAGTTTTTATGCGGTTGGGGCGCGTGGTTTTACCTCGGGGTTGATCAATGTCTGGCCTGAACATTCGGTTGCGATCAATCGCGCGCTGGAGGCGGGTGATTTTGATCATGCGCGTAGATTGATTGAAACAATGCAAGTATTTGAAGATATCCGTGCCGCTGAACAAGGGGGTGCCAATGTCTCAGGCGTGAAATCTGCGCTTGCCATCTTGGGCAACGACTGCGGCGCGGCGCGTCCACCCGCGGCCTGGCCATTAAGCGATGAGCAACAGGAGACATTAAAAAATTTCATGATCAAGAATAGACTGATGTCATAGGGAGATCACATGAGCGATACAAATCTAAAGCCTGAAACCAAAGCGCAACTTGAACAGGTATCGGTTGCGACATTGGCCACAGCCCTTTTCAAACGGGGCCTGCGCAATCAAGTGATCCAAGACGTGCGTCCCGTGAAACCCAAAGCGCACAATATGGTTGGGCCCGCATTCACACTGCGATACATCCCCGCGCGCGAAGATCGCAATCAATTGGTGGTTTTTCGCGATCCTAAACACCCACAACGGCATGCGATTGAAACCTGCCCTGCGGGACATGTTTTGGTTATGGACAGTCGGCGTGATCCCTCAATGGCGTCTGCAGGTGACATTTTGATCACTCGGCTGATGGTGCGCGGTGGGGCAGGTGTGGTGACAGACGGTGGATTTCGCGATGCGATGAACATTGGCGAACTGGACATCCCCGCCTATCACAATCGCCCCTCAAGCCCGACAAACCTAACAAACAATGAGGCGATTGAAATCAACGGTCCAATCGGATGTGGGAATGTTGCGGTCTTTCCCGGTGATATCATGGTAGGTGATGCAGATAGCGTCATTGTTATTCCCGCAGAGATCGCCGATGAGGTCGCCACAGAAGCAACCGAAATGACCGCCTATGAAGATTTTGCAATTGAACAGGTACGCGCGGGTCAATCCATCATCGGCCTATATCCCGCAACGCACCCAGAAAATCTGGATGCGTTTCAGGAATGGCGTAAAAAGAACAACCGTTAGCCCACGACGTTATAGTCGGGGCCATAGGGGTAGCCCGTGATGTTTTCGTTGCCATCTTCGGTGATGATCAGAATGTCGTGTTCGCGGTATCCCCCTGCGCCTGCTTGGCCCTCGGGAATGGTCAGCATCGGTTCCATGGAAATGACCATGCCAGGTTCTAAAACGGTATCGATATCTTCGCGCAGTTCCAATCCCGCCTCGCGTCCATAATAATGACTTAGAACCCCAAACGAATGTCCGTACCCAAAGGTGCGATATTGCAATACTCCGCGATCTTCGAAGAATGCATTGATTTGTTCTGTTACCTCAGCACAAGAGACACCTGGCTTTAGTAGGCTGATCCCGAATTCATGTGCGGCGACATTTGCGTTCCAGATGGCCAAGGATGCATCGTCAACATCACCGACAAACAAAGTGCGTTCCAATGCGGTGTAGTATCCCGAGATCATTGGAAAGGTATTCAAGGACAGAATATCACCCCGTTGCAATCTGCGCGATGTGACAGGATTATGGGCACCATCGGTGTTAATACCAGATTGAAACCACACCCATGTGTCGCGATATTCCGCATCGGGAAAGCGTTTCGCAATTTCCAATTCCATCGCGTTTCGTCCCGCCATGGCCACATCAATTTCACGGGTCCCTTCGCGTATCGCCGCGCGAATGGCATATCCACCGACATCTGCAACCGCTGCCCCATGGCGGATCAGGTCCAATTCAGCGGGGGATTTATGCATGCGCTGACGCATTGTTTCACCCGCAATATCAACCGAGTGAGTGGGTGAGAGAAATTCATCAAGCAGGGTTTTTTGGGCAAGCGATAAATGATCCGCCTCATACCCGATTGTTTTTCCTGCACCCATCACGCTTTTGATTGCGCGCCAGTAATTGTTAAGCTGCCAATCGGTTTAGGTGATGTTTGCCACATTACATCGACGGCACGGTTGCGCGGCCTCAATTCCAGGTCCGA
>CAXACF010000218.1:0-4116 GCA_963967125.1 uncultured Rhodobacterales bacterium
CCTTTTCAGCTTCCCAGTTTTCTGTGTAAGAGGCAATGTATTGTTGATCGAATAATCCTTCTTCTACAATCACATGCATGATTGCGTTCAACATCGACACATCGGTACCTGGTCGGAATTGTAGCATGTGTGATGCAAACCGTTTAAGGGCTTGGCCCCGGGGATCCATCACGATTAATTTTCCACCGCGTTTGGTGAATTGTTTAAAGTAGGTAGCCGCCACAGGATGGTTTTCAGTTGGATTTGCACCAATGACAATCGCGACGTCGGCATTTTCAATTTCATTAAACGTGGCTGTAACCGCGCCGGATCCAATATTTTCGATCAAAGCCGCAACCGATGATGCGTGACACAAGCGTGTGCAATGATCCACGTTATTGTGGCCGAAACCTTGCCGTATCATTTTTTGGAACAGATAGGCCTCTTCGTTCGTGCATTTTGCTGAACCAAAGCCTGCAACTTCACTCCCACGGCCCTTCATGCCGTTTGCTGCGAAATCCAAAGCTTCGTCCCATGAAGCTTCTCGAAAATACTTTTGCCAATTATTTGGATCGACATTTAGGCCCTTTGCAGGGGCCTCCTCGCGTCTGATGAGTGGTTTGGTCAGACGGTGATTGTGGTGTATGTAATCATAGCCAAATCGGCCTTTGACGCACAACCGACCTTCATTCGCAGGCCCGTTTATGCCTTCTACGTATTTGATTTCACCATTTTTAACCTTGATGCTTATTTGGCATCCTACGCCACAAAAAGCGCAAACGCTCTCGACTGCATCGTCAAAATCGTTGCTGTCTCCCACTCCATCTGCATAGGTAATTGATGAAGGCATTAAGGCACCTGTGGGGCATGCTTGGACGCATTCTCCGCAAGCTACGCACGATGAATCGCCCATCGGGTCATTCAAGTCAAAGGCTGGATAGGCATTATGACCCCGACCTGACATTCCAATGACGTCATTAACTTGCACTTCGCGACAGGCGCGAACGCAGAGACCGCATTGGATGCACGCATCAAGATTAACAGACATCGCGACATGACTATCATCTAGCAAGGGAACTGTATCTTCTGCGCGTTTTGGGAAACGACTTTCGGAAACATCAGTTTCTTGTGCTATTTTCCATAGGTGTGAAGATTTATCATGAGCATTCTCTTGATCGGGCTGATCTGCAATGAGAAGCTCCATAACCATCTTACGTGCCGTTTTTGCGCGGTACGATTGTGTTTCTACGACCATACCTTCTGTTGGTGTTCTTATACAGGAAGCGACTAAGTTTCGTTCTCCCTTAACTTCGACCATACACATGCGACAGTTACCGTCACTACGATAGCCAATTTGATCTTTGTGACATAGGTGTGGGATTACAAATCCCTGACCTTTAGAAACTTCCCAAATTGTTTGGTTGGATGCTGCTGTGACTTCACGGCCATCTAACGTAAAAGTGATTATATCCGACATTAAATTTCATCCCCAAAATGCTTCATCACCAACTTGATCGGATTTGGTGCAGCCTGTCCCAGGCCGCAAATCGAGGCATCGGCCATTGCACCACAAAGCTCTTCCAGCAAGGGTTGATCCCAATTGTCGGCTTGCATCAATTTCACGGCCTTTTCACAGCCCACGCGGCACGGTGTGCATTGGCCGCAGCTTTCATCCTCAAAAAAGCGCAACATGTTCAATGCCGCGTCACGTGCACGATCATGCTGGGACAACACCACAACGGCGGCTGATCCGATAAAGGTACCCAATGGTTGAAGCGTGTCAAAATCCAATGGCACATCGTTGATCGTGGCAGGTAACAAACCAGACGACGGGCCACCCGGTTGATAGGCCTTGAATTCATGTCCTTCGGCCATGCCACCTGCAGCCTCAATAATGTCCGTAATGGTGGAGCCTGCAGGCAACAGATACACACCTGGGCTTTTCACGCGCCCTGACACAGAATAGCTGCGCAAACCTGTGCGACCATTCTTTTCAACGGTATTCAGAATTTCGGGGCCTTCACGACAAATCCGCGCCACCCAATGCAGCGTTTCGATATTGTGCACCAATGTTGGGCGTCCAAAAATGCCGACTTGTGCAACAAACGGGGGACGGTGGCGGGGCAAACCGCGCTTGCCCTCGATAGATTCAATCATCGCGCTTTCTTCACCGCAGATATAGGCCCCAGCCCCGCGGCGCAGATCAATGTAGCCCGGCGCAACAAGACCCGCCTGTTCCAATGCCGCAATTTCAGTACGCAGAATATGCAGAACGGCTGGGTATTCATCACGCATATAAATGAACGCTTTTTCAGCCTCGACCGCCCATGCGGCAATCAACATACCCTCTAGGAACAGATGCGGAGTGCGCTCCAGATAATAGCGGTCCTTAAATGTGCCGGGTTCGCCTTCGTCCCCGTTCACGGCCAGATACCGTGTCCCTGCATTGGCGCGCACAAAGCCCCATTTTTTGCCTGATGGGAAACCCGCGCCGCCCAAACCGCGCAGACCTGCAGACAGAACTTTGTCTTGCACCGCTTCCCAATCACCGCCATCCCGCAATGATTTCAGCGTTTCATATCCCCCCTGCGCCACATAGGCATCCAAAGTTTCGTAGTTGGGAATTTCCGCATGAAAATCGCCAGCGGCAATAACCGCATTCACCTTTTCAGGTGTGGCGTGATCAATATGCTTGTGGCCAATTTCCAAAACGGGTGCTGTATCGCAGCGCCCCATGCAAGGTGCGCGGACAACACGCACCTGTGATGGGTCCAAGCCGTCTTCAAGCGCCTTTTGCAATTGTTCGGCCCCTGCCAATTCGCAGGACAATGAATCACACACACGAATGGTCAGCGCAGGTGGGGGTGTCTCATCCTCTTTCACCACATCAAAATGGGCATAGAACGTGGCCACCTCGAACACTTCTGCTTGGGACAGTTTTAATTCTTCGGCCAATGCGCGCAGGTGTGCAGCAGACAGATGCCCGTATTCATCCTGAATAAGATGCAAAAATTCGATCAACAGATCCGCGCGACGTTCGGCATCCCCCAACAACGCCTGAACATCGATCAGGGCCTGATCCTCATATTGGCGCCCTTTTGGTGTGTGACGGCCTTTGCCTTTGCCAGACTTCCAAACACCTTTGCGATCATCTAGTGCCATGAGACTCTTCCCCTGTGGTTTGCCTCTGTTTACTGCTCATGTCTATGATATGGCGAGACTAAAAACGACACACCTCTGCCCAGAAACGTTCGGTTTGCGAATAAAAGTTTCCCTTGGCGAATTTCATGTTAATTTTGAGGTATGAAGTACCTGACCCTAATTCCATTTTTGACCGCCACTTCAGCGATCTCTGAAACCGAGATGAGCATTGATGAATTTGAACGTCACGCAACAGGGCGGACGTTTAATTTCTATAGTCCGCAAGGGTTGGTTGGAACCGAACGTTATTTGCCAGATCGGCAGGTCGAATGGGCCTTTGATGGACAACAATGTGTGTTTGGCGAATATTTTGAATGGAATGGTTTGGTGTGCTTTTCGTATTCCTATTACGGTGAAGTCGACAACAAACCCCAATGCTGGCGCATGGTGCGCACAACAGATGGGGTTGTTGCACAGTTTTATGGGGAACAGGGCTTTGATGGCAGCGTGCAATACATGCGCCCAACCACCCGCGAGATGACCTGCACAGGCCCAGAAGTCGGCGTTTAGAACAATGAACCCTGATCGTCAGATGAAGGCGATTTTTTGGCTTTCGCAGCAGTACCGCGCGCCAGTGGCATACGCCCATCCTTGAATTCGATTTCCAAATGCGTCGCCTTTGATGCATCCGATTTTGTGGTTATGACCTGATCACCATCCCGCACAACCGCATATCCGCGACGCAGCGTTTCCTTATACCCCAAGGTTTCGCGCAATCGATCCAGTGCATCCAATCGTTCGCGCCGCGCGGCCACCTCATTTGTTGCAATCTGGGAAAAACGACGCAAGACATCGGAAAACGCACGTTTCTTTTGTTGGATGTCGCGTTCTAAAACATCGGCCCGCAAGCGTGCGTTCAGCGTTTCAAAACGGTTGCGATCTTGGCCCACACCACGGGATAAGGCGGGGGCCAAACGGGGACCGAGTGACCCTAAA
>CAXACF010000219.1:0-4077 GCA_963967125.1 uncultured Rhodobacterales bacterium
GAACATATGTCGGAACGATCCGCCGAAAAACAACCCATTTCATCAAAATCGGATCAAAATCGCAATTTATCCATGATTGAAACCAGTTCCGAACTTATCTTGGGTTCAGACATCGCATGCCCTGCATAGGACATAATGCGCAGATCGCATCGGGGCCATTTCCGCGAAAGCTCGTACGCCATTGCAGGTGGGCAAATCATGTCATAGCGACCTTGCACAATGTACCCCTGAATATGGCGGATTTTTTCCATGTTATTCAGGATTTTTTGATCCTGATTCAAAAAGCCATCATTAATGAAATAGTGGTTTTCAATCCGCGCGAATGTGCGCGCATATGCAGGTGGGCAATGCCCACCAAACCCATTCGATTGAAACGATGCCAGTGCATTTTCCCAATTGGTCCAAGTGGTGCCAAACCGCATTTCTTCGCGCATGTCCCCAGAAAACAATCGTTTGTGATAGGCGGCAATCAGGTCATCACGCTCATCCTCTGGGATGACAGAAACAAATCGCTGCCACAACTCAGGCCAGAATTTTCCTGCGCCCCCACCGTAAAACCAATCCAACTCTGGTTGCGTCATAAGGAACACACCACGCAGAATCAGGTGACTTACGCTTTCTGGATGGGTTTGTGCATAAATCAATGAAAGCGTCGCGCCCCAACTACCCCCAAACACGGCCCATTGGTCCACGCCCAGATGGGTTCGGATTTGTTCCATATCTCGTACCAAATCCCACGTTGTATTGTGTTCGATGCTGGCATAGGGCAGTGATCGACCACATCCGCGTTGATCAAACATGATGATGCGATATTTGGTCGGATCAAAATATCGACGCATTGACGCACTGCACCCCGCGCCGGGTCCGCCATGAACAATCACCACGGGATACCCATCCCGCGCGCCGGATTGTTCCAAATAAACCTTATGGCCATCCCCCACATCCAACATTTCCTGCGAAAACGGGTCAATCGCGGGATATAACGGAGAATTTTCTGCTTTTTGCTCTGATCGGTTGTCCATATACGTCCTATATGTGATCTAAACCCAAGAAAACCAGACGGAGATGAAAATGCAACCCTCAGAGACGACCGTTGATCCAGCAGAAGTTGCAAAATTTGAGGCAATGGCAGCAGAATGGTGGGATCCCCATGGGAAATTCAAACCACTACACATGTTGAATCCATGTCGTTTGGATTACATCACAACGCAAATCGCGGGTGAATTTGATCGTGATCTGAACGCACCTAATCCGTTTCAGGGGCTGCGCATTTTGGATATTGGGTGCGGTGGCGGGTTGTTATGCGAACCCATGGCGCGTCTGGGCGCCACAGTGGTTGGTGTGGATGCAGCCGCACGAAACATTCCCGTGGCCGAGGCACACGCCCGCCAGTCGGGTTTGGACATCGACTATCGTTTCGGAACAGCCGAGGAGTTGGCCGAAAACGGAGAAGTCTTTGATATCGTTCTAAATATGGAAGTTGTTGAACACGTGGCAGATCCGCTTGCCTATTTGACAGCCTGTCAAAAATTACTGCGCCCTGGTGGATTGATGGTGTGTTCAACGATCAATCGCAATCCCAAAAGCTTTGCGATGGCGATTGTAGGGGCGGAATACATAATGCGCTGGTTGCCCAAGGGGACACACGAATGGTCCAAGTTTATCACGCCCGATGAACTCTATACACTGATCTCAAATGCGGGATTGGAACCTGTAGATCGTAAGGGGTTTGTGTTTAATCCAATCACTTGGGGCTGGAAATTATCTGATCGCGATCTGTCGGTAAATTACGTCACGGCCAGCATCAAATCCGCCTAAAACGAACGTCGGTATCGTGTCGGTATAACGTCGGTGCGAGTGTTACCTAATCGTTAACCAACATATAGCCCGCACCGCGCACGGTTTGAAGGTAACGTGGCTCTTTCGGGTTGGCTTCTAACTTACGACGCAGCCGCGTAATTTGAACATCAATCGCGCGATCTTGGGCTTGGCTGTCATCACGACCCAGTTCGGACACCAACTGGGCGCGTGAAACAGGCTCATTCACGGACCCCACAAATATCTTCATCAACTGCTGCTCTGTTCCTGTCAGTCGCACCAGTTGATCACCCTGCCACAATTCACCGCGGGAAATGTCATAACGGCAAATCCCCAGGTGCAAAATTGTTGGTGTAACTTGTGCCATTTTTGGTTCCGGCACGCGGCGCAGAATGGCGTTGATACGCAACAACAATTCCTTGGGCTCAAACGGTTTGGCCAAATAATCATCTGCGCCCGCCTCAAGCCCGACAATGCGATCCTCTGTTTCACCCTTTGCGGTCAGCAATAATATCGGCGTCTGACGGGTTTCGCGAATGTGTTTTGTCAGGCTTACACCATCTTCACCCGGCATCATGACATCCAAAACGATCATATCGAAATCCAAACCAGACAGGATTTTTCGGGCGTGCGTTGCATCCCGTGCGGCACTGACCAAAAATCCATTGCGCAACAAAAATTGCTTTAGCAGCGACCTGATGCGTTCATCATCATCAACAATAAGAAGGTGCGCGTTCATTAATCCGTCCCCTCATTGTCGCGTAATTTCCAATAGGCGCGCTTCATCTCTGGGTCCATCATCGCCTCTAACACTTGGCGAAATCCAGAAACGGCATCCGCCCCCACATCGCGATAGGCACTGCGCATGCGTGCGCGTTGGGCGTTTGACAATTCTTGTTCCAAGGATTGTCCCGTTTCTGTCAAATACAAATGCCGTTCACGACGATCCTTTTCACCAACCTGCACTTCGACCAATCCATCTTCGATCAGAGATCGAAGAACACGGTTCAGGGATTGTTTGGTAACACCCAAGATATGCAACAGATTATTCACCGTTGTCCCAGGCACACAATTTATAAAGTGGATGGCGCGGTGGTGGGCGCGACCGTACCCATATTTGTCCAAAATACGATCTGGGTCGGCCGTAAACCCGCGATAGGCGAAAAACATCGCTTCGATCCCCTGACGCAGTTGTTCATCAGTTAAAAATAACAGGGCCTCGCCCGTGGAACGATTAGAGGTCGCCATATCCAGCATCCTTTTTACTCGGGTCCATTTTATGTCAGTGTTGTTGACATTCCAAGTCCGAACTGTTACCGATTCTCAGTTTTTGCGCAATATTATGACCGAAACGGACATAGTTTGTGAAAGATTACGAAAGATTGACCCACGAAACACAGCAAGAGGATATAACGATGGCTGGCAGTTATGAAGATCGCGATGGCAAAATTTGGCTTGATGGTCAATTGGTTGAGTGGCGTGATGCGCAGGTCCACATCCTGACGCATGCGATGCACTATGCCAGCTCTGTGTTTGAAGGCGAACGTTGCTACGAAGGCAAAATCTTTAAAAGCCGCGAACATTCAGAGCGACTCATCAAATCTGGTCAACTGATTGATTTCGAAATTCCCTACACCGTTGACGAAATCGAGGCCGCGAAACAAGCAGCGCTTGATGCCAATGGGCTAAAGGATGCTTATGTCCGTGCGGTTGCATGGCGCGGTGCTGGCAATGATATGGGTGTCGCATCCCGCGGTAACCCCGTTCGTATGGCTGTGGCCGTTTGGGCGTGGGGCAATTATTATGGCGACGCCAAAATGAAGGGCGCGAAATTGGATATCGCGAAATGGCGCCGTCCAGACCCCGCAACCGCCCCATCTCAGGCCAAGGCAGCTGGTCTGTATATGATCGCAACCATGTCCAAGCATGCCGCAGAGGACAAAGGGTGTTCTGACGCGATGATGTTTGACTATCGCGGATATGTTGCCGAGGCGACAGGCGCGAACATCTTTTTCGTAAAAGATGGAGAGGTTCACACACCAACGCCTGATGCGTTTCTAAATGGGATCACACGTCAAACTGTGATCGACATGCTGAAAGAGAAAGGCATCAAGGTAAACGAACGCCACATTATGCCAGAAGAGTTGGAAAGCTTTGAACAATGCTGGCTAACTGGGACAGCGGCCGAGGTGACGCCCGTTGGTCAAATCGGGGATTATAATTTTGAGGTTGGAGCACTGACCCGCGATATCTCCGAAA
>CAXACF010000220.1:0-4065 GCA_963967125.1 uncultured Rhodobacterales bacterium
ATCGCGCGGGTGACCCAGTTCGGCCAATTTGGGCGATAGGTCCTGAATCTCTTGGGCGATGACATGCACAACGATGCCTTCGCGCTGTAAATACCCGCGCACACGCAACAAACGCCCGCCAATTACCGCCGTGCGAAATTGTTCATAAACCTTGGGCCAGACAACCACATTGCTGACCCCTGTTTCATCCTCAAGCGTTAGGAAAATCACCCCTGACGCGGTGCCAGGACGTTGGCGTGTGATCACCAAACCACAGACATCCACAGGCCCCAATGGAATATGGGGCAATTCGGCGTGTGGTGTTAATCCTGTGAGCAGGGGACGCAGTAATTCAACAGGATGGGCGCGCAGGGACATGCGGATGGATACGTAATCCTCAACCACCTCTTCGCCCAAATTCATAGTGGGCAGATCAACACCTGGTTCATAGATCGCCTCACCATCCATTGGATCACTAAGGAGGGGAAGCGGCTTGTCCGCACGGATTGATTTCACCTGCCACAAGGCATCGCGCCGATTAAGCCCCATACCGCCAAAGGCGTCGGCTTCGGCCAATCGTTCCAATGCCGCAGGCGCAAGACCCGCACGCAACCACAGGCTTGGGATGTCATAATACCCATTGCCGCGACAGGCGCTGATCCATTCTGCGTCCTCTTGCTTCATCCCTTTGATTTGTCGAAATCCCAGCCGCAGGGCCAAACGCCCATCACTGCGCCGTTCCAGGTGGTTATCCCAGTTTGAATTATTGACGCAAATAGGGCGAATTTCGATGCCGTGTTCACGTGCATCCCGCACAATTTGCGCAGGCGCATAAAACCCCATCGGCTGTGAATTCAAAAGCGCACAGGCAAAGACCGCAGGGTGATGCCGCTTTAACCAGGCCGAAACATAGGCCAGCATGGCAAAGGCCGCGGCATGGCTTTCGGGAAATCCATATTCCCCGAATCCTTCGATCTGTGAAAAACAGCGGTCTGCAAAATCTTCTTCATATCCGCGTTCTAACATGCCGCGCACAAAGCGATCGCGAAAGGTTCCGATGGTGCCCATTTTGCGGAATGTCGCTAGTGACCTGCGCAGGTGGTCGGCCTCTTCTGGGCTAAAGCCTGCGCCAACCACCGCGATTTGCATGGCCTGTTCTTGAAATAGGGGCACGCCAAATGTTTTTCCCAATACCTCTTGTAGGGCACCTGATGGATATTCAATCGCCTCTTTCCCCTGACGGCGATTGATATAAGGGTGCACCATGCCCCCCTGAATGGGACCAGGGCGCACAATCGCCACTTCGATCACCAGATCATAAAAGGTTTGCGGTTTCATGCGTGGCAGGAAATTCATCTGTGCCCGACTTTCCACCTGAAACACTCCAATCGCATCAGCGCGACACAGCATGTCATAGGTGTCCTTATCCTCTTGTGGGATGGTGCCAATACTCAGGGTTTCCCCCTCATGCTGGGTGATCAAATCAAAGGATTTGCGGATACAAGTCAGCATGCCCAATGACAAAATATCCACCTTTAAAATCCCAAGGGTGTCGATGTCATCCTTATCCCATTCGATGATTGTGCGATCCTCCATGGCCGCGTTTTCAATGGGGCATAGGTGATCCAAACGTCCTTTGGTGATGATAAATCCGCCGACATGCTGGCTTAGGTGACGGGGAAATCCGATCAATTCCCCGATCAAGCGCAGGGTCTGCATCAGGCGCGGATCACTTGGGTCCAATCCCACGGCGCGCAATCGCTCTTCACCGATTTCACCGCGGCTATAGGATCCCCAAATCTGTCCGCTTAGGTTGCTAAGGACATCTTGGGACAGGCCCATAACTTTGCCCACCTCACGAATGGCGGCGCGGGTTCTGAAATGAACCACTGTGGCGCAAAGCCCTGCACGTTCGCGGCCATATTTTTCATAGATATGTTGGATCACCTCTTCGCGGCGTTCATGTTCAAAATCAACGTCGATGTCAGGGGGTTCGCCACGGTATTCCGACATAAATCGTTCAAACACCATGGTGATTGTTTCAGGCCCCACATCAGTCACACCCAAAGCATAGCACAAAATTGAATTGGCGGCTGATCCGCGCCCCTGACAGAGGATGCCTTGGGATTTTGCATATTGCACAATGTCATGCACCGTTAGGAAATAGGCCGCAAATCCCAATCGTTTCACCAATGCTAACTCCTTGATCGCAAGCGCGCGCACTTGGTCGGTGACACCGTTTGGATATCGCCAATTTAACCCCGCCTCACTTAGGCGTTCCAAACGGCTTTGGGCATCTTCGCCATCGGTGATTTCATCGGGATATTCATAGGATAATTCCGACAGGCAAAACGCGCATTTATCCGCAATTTCCTGCGTGCGGCGCAGGGCGGCAGGATGATTGCGAAACAGGCGCGCCATATCGACGGAGGATTTTAGGCGGCGTTCGCTATTGGGCAGGGCGCGTGTGCCAATGTTATCAATGCGGCATCCTTCGCGAATACAGGTCAGAACATCGGCCAATTGGCGGCGCGATCCATGATGCATCAGGATGTCGCCAACCGCGACCATGGGGGCGGCCGTACTATGGGCCAGGGTTTGACAGGCGTTGAAATACTCCTGATCCGACCCGTCATATCGGGGTGCGGCCCCTAAATAGACATGTCCAGGATAGCGCCTCGCCATCTGACGGATATGTGCGCTGGCCTCTTGTTCCAGTGTGCGGGGCAGGGCGATCAGGATCATACCCTGTGCCCCCTCTAAAACATCCGCGTAATAAAGCTGACAAGATCCTTTTTCACTGCGCCGCTTTCCAAGCGTCAAAAGCCGTGACAGCGCTTCATAGGCTTTGCGATCACGGGGCAGGGCCACCCAATCCACATCACTATCTTCAAGGATCAGGCGCGCCCCGACAATCAATTTGGGAAGGTGATCCCCATGCAGGGTGATGTCTTGGCCTTGGATCTCCTCTCGGCTGCTGGGATCGACACGTTTTGTCGATCTGATGGTGATTTCATCTATATTCCGCCGTAGCTCTTTTAACGCGGCATAGGCCCGCACAACCCCTGCAAGGCTGTTGTGATCGGTAATGGCAATGGCCGACAATCCCAAATCAGCCGCACGTGTGACCAATTCCTCGGGGTGGGAGGCCCCGCGCAAAAATGTAAAATTGCTGGTTGTGCACAGTTCGCTATAAATCACGCAAATTCCCCATGTACGAACCACCCTGGGTTTTGTGGGGTGTAAAACATCCACAAACGGCGTCCCTGTTGTGTTTCAATGCGCCAATAATCGCGCACCCCACTGCGCCAATTTTCGTCCATCAACCACCATTCAGGCGCAATGCGTTCAGGCCCAGTTGCCCGCGCTGTGGCCAAGGATTGACGGCGCCAGCGAAATCGTTTGGGGGGCGCATTTCCTGACGCTGCGATCCCCTCTGGGGGAAAGATGCGAATGGGGCGGGGCGCGGGGCTGACCCATGTGCCGCTTGGCTCGCTCCATGCGGCGGCTGCGATTTTAAAACTGCGCTCGGGGATATGGCTATCTGCGGGTAAAAACCGCTGAATATTGTCTAACCCAATCCGATTTCCCAATCGTGTGATCAGGTCATGTAACCCATCTTGGGATCGTGTGTTGTGATGAGCGATTTGTTCGACGGCCAAATGTTCCACTTGAGTTGCGACCAACCGAAGTTGATCAATCCCGAACCCTGCATCAATGGTGCCAACACCACGTTCGAACAGGGGTTGAATACGCGCGGCATCCCGCAAGGGGCGGGCAAGGCGCAATTCAACCTGCTGATCCTGTCCATCTACGCGACGACAAATCAATAGCATTGTACGTGCGCCCATTTGGTGATCGCGCAATTTTGCGCATAGCGCAGGCAGCAATCGTTCCAGTGCTGCCATGACATCCGAACTCAGCCCAATGGGTTCAGGAAAGGTCAGGCGGGTGGCATAGACGGGGGCCTCTGCCTCGGGGGAAATGGTTTCGCCATGCGTGCCCAATGCCTGATCCAATCGCATAAGAACCGATGCGCCAAAGCGCTGTCCAAGGGTGGCACGGGGCAGTTTGGTTAACTGTCCA
>CAXACF010000221.1:0-4065 GCA_963967125.1 uncultured Rhodobacterales bacterium
GAGGCAGATCGGGATAGCCTGACAAAAATTCGTCATTCAAACGAATTGCATAAAATGCGCGTTCATTCGTAACGCTATCCAACATAGAAAGTGAGGAATAGGGTAGATCAATTGAAATATCACCCTCAACCACGCGCGCGCTGTCCAAAATTGAAATGGCAGAAGCGGCAAGGATGTTATCCTGACTTTCTTGTGCGATTTGTTCGGCGACAGATTGCACCACAACATAAAGCAAAATCGCAATGCCCGCCGCACTTAGAAGAAGCATGATCAACAGGCGCTGCCTAATTGATCCTTGGATATTTGGCGGGCTTACTGACATTCCAACTTATACCCCAATCCGCGCACAGTTGTGATGGACACGTTTGACCCACTTAAATGTTTTCGCAGGCGGCCAACATAAACCTCGATCGCATTTTCCGATGCTTCGACATCATAGGAAAACAGACGATCCAACAGTTGCGATTTTGGAAAAATTTGGTTCGGTGCATTGATGAAAACCTCAAACAAACGCAGCTCTTTTGTGCGCAATTTCACCTCCGCTCCATTTACTTTTAATGTTGCAGCAAGGGAATCAAATTCGATTTCCCCATAACTTATCGTGTTTTGTGCAGCCCCCGTTTGGCGTCGTAAAACCGCGCGGCAGCGGGCTTCTAGTTCGGAAAAATCAATCGGTTTCACCATATAATCATCCGCACCCAAATCCAAAATTCCAACGCGATCTGAGACCTCGGATCGGGCGGTTAAAACGATCACAGGTGTGCGCGATTTGGCGGATCTATGCTGTTCCAAAAAGCTGCGCCCGTCCCCATCAGGCAGCATGATGTCCAATAAAATAAGGTCATATTCCGCAGTGGCCGTGTAATCCCATGCTGTTGTCAGATCCGCTGCGTGATCCACGATGTGGCTATCCAAACTAAGGCGTTCAATGACGGCATTCGCTAGGGCTTGGTTATCCTCAATCAGAAGAAAGCGCATGTTTCGATTAAGCCCCAGTTTCACGTGTCAGGTTTGTGTCAGATTGATCTTTCAAACACCTAAATCATGTGCGGAATGTTCCGCGAATGTCAAATGGGAGGAAATCAACATGACATTGAAATTCGGTCGTCGCGCCTTTATCGCTGCTGCCGCTGCTATCGGTCTTGCGGGACCTGTAACTGCGGGTGGTCATCAGGTATTGGACAGCGTCCACTTTTTGATCCCTGGCGGCGCAGGTGGCGGCTGGGATGGTACAGCACGCGGCACGGGCGAGGCGCTGATAGCAGCTGGTCTAGTTGGCTCTGCATCTTATGAGAACATGTCCGGTGGCGGCGGTGGTAAGGCCATCGGTTACCTAATCGAAAACGCAGATAGCCAACACGGCACATTGATGGTGAATTCAACACCAATCGTGATCCGTTCATTGACGGGCGTTTTCCCACATAACTTCCGCGATCTAACATTGGTTGCAGGAACAATCGGTGATTACGCAGCAATGGTTGTGGGCGCAGACAGCGACATCAACAACATGGCGGATTTGGTTGCGGCCTATGACGCGGATCCATCTGGCACTGCAATCGGCGGCGGTTCTGTTCCTGGTGGTATGGACCACCTTGTTGCGGCGATGGTTATGGAAGCTGCGGGCAAAGACGCGCTGAACGTGAAATACATCCCATATGATGCGGGCGGTAAAGCAATGGCTGCGCTGCTATCAGGTGAGATTAAAGCGCTTTCAACAGGCTTCTCTGAGGCGGTTGCGTTGGCCCAAGCGGGTGAAGTCAAAATCATCGGTGTCACATCAGACGAACGTGTTGCCGCGATGGACAGCGCGATGACCATGAAAGAGCAGGGCATCGACACATCCTTCGTGAACTGGCGCGGTTTCTTTGCGGCACCTGGTTTGCCTGCAGACAAACTTGCAGCGTACCAAGATGCGATTGCCAAGATGTATGACACACCAGAGTGGGAAGCCGTGCGCGCGCGCAACGGTTGGGTCAACATCCACAATTCTGGCGATGACTTCATGACATTCCTGGAAAGCCAAGAAAAAGTCATCGGTGATCTGATGAAAAAATTGGGCTTCCTATAAGCCTAAGATCAAAGCGGGTTGATCCGCACGACGAAAGGCCGGTCAATTGATCGGCCTTTCCACCTAAAGAGGGATATAAAATGGCATTAGATCGTTGGGTTGCATTGGTGTTGCTAGGGATATGTTTGACCTACGGTTACACCGCGTGGTTTATGATGGACGGTGCGTTGCCACCCATCATGAAACGTTTGGCCGTCTGGCCGTCCTCCTTTCCCAAGGTCCTTTCAATCGCGGGCATCATTTTGTCGTTGATTGTGGTATTGGGCATTGAGAAAGGCGAGGAAAAGGTGGGGGACATCGATTATCGTCGCCTGCATGAATACAAATTGGGTCAGGCGCTTGCCCTGCTGGGATTGATGGTCGCCTATGCCATTTTGCTGCGCCCTGCGGGATTTTTATTGGCAACATCTGGGTTTTTGATCGGTGGATCCGTGATCCTTGGGGAACGCCGCTGGATCGTGATGATCGTGGTATCCACGATTGCGACGTTTGGGATTTGGTATCTGGTCCAAGAGGTGCTGGGCATCTTTTTGCGCCCACTGCCATTTTTTATGGGGACTTGATCAATGCTTGAAGGAATTCTCTTAGGTCTATCCACCGCGCTTTCAGTGCAAAATATGCTGATGGTGATTGCGGGGTGTTTGATTGGCACATTTATCGGCATGTTACCGGGTCTGGGCCCAATGTCGATTATCGCAATTATGATCCCTGTTGCGATCACCATTGGCGACCCAGCGACCGCCCTAATTTTATTGGCAGGTGTCTATTATGGGGCGATTTTTGGCGGCTCGACATCCTCGATTCTGCTGAACGCGCCTGGTGTTGCGGGCACTGTCGCGACCAGCTTTGATGGCTATCCCATGGCGCGCAAGGGTAAGGCGGGCAAGGCATTGACGATTGCCGCAATCGCCTCTTTCGCGGGGGGGACAATTGGGGCCATCCTGTTGATGATTTTTGCGCCCATGTTGTCGTCGGTTGCGTTGTTGTTCCATTCGGCTGAATATTTTGCGCTGATGATTGTTGGGCTTTCTGCGATTGCGGCCTTTGCGGGTACTGGACAAGTGTCCAAGGCATTGTTGATGACGGTTCTGGGTTTAATCATGGCAACCGTTGGCGAAACCGCTCAATTCAATGCCCCACGATTTACCATGGGGTTGATGGATTTACAGTCTGGCTTTGGTTTCATCACATTGGCCATGGCGATGTTTGCCTTGCCTGAGGCGCTTTATCTTGTCCTGAAACCATCGCGCTCCGCCCAAGGCAAAGGGGGTGAAATCAAGGATTTGCGCATCACGGGCGATGAGGCCAAGCAAATCGCACCTGTCATTGGGCGACAATCCTTGCAGGGCTTTTTCATTGGCGTTCTGCCCGGGGCAGGGGCAACCATTGCATCGTTTTTGGGCTATGCTGTGGAACGCAACATCGCCAAAGCGGATGAGCAGAAAGAATTTGGAAACGGATCGGTCAAAGGATTGGCCGCGCCTGAAACGGCCAATAATGCGGCTTGCACGGGGTCATTCGTACCGCTGCTGACATTGGGCATTCCAGGGTCAGGGACAACGGCGATCTTGTTGGGTGCCTTGATTGCGCTGAACGTAACGCCAGGGCCGCGTTTGATGGTGGATGATCCGCAGATTTTCTGGTCGGTGATCATTTCAATGTATATCGGGAACGTGGTGCTTTTGATCCTGAACCTGCCACTGATCCCCTATATCGCCAAGGTTTTGGCTGTGCCGCGCAATTTTTTGATCCCCTTCATTTTGTTCTTTACTTTGATGGGGGCCTACATCGGGCAAAACAATTCCACTGAATTGCTGATTTTGGTTGGGTTTGGAGTGTGCGCGACTATCTTGAAATTTGCGGACTATCCTTTGGCGCCATTGTTGATTGGGTTTATTTTGGGCACAATGCTTGAGGATAATTTTTCGCGTTCCATGAACCTCTATGACGGAGCATCCTTTATTTGGGAACGACCGATGACATTGGGGATGTTGATA
>CAXACF010000222.1:0-4047 GCA_963967125.1 uncultured Rhodobacterales bacterium
CATCCGATGGCCACTCGGCCAGCAAAACATATAGCTTCCCAAGCTTTTCTGCGGCGATTGCGTGGATGGCGTCACTTGTTGATCAGATCGACGCCCTAAACCATCATCCGGAATGGCAAAACATCTATAATCGTGTAGACGTGCGCCTGACCACACATGATGCAGATACTTTGACCGACTTAGATGTTCAGCTGGCACGTGTTCTGGATCAAAGCTTTGATCTTATGCAGGGTTGAATTCACACTCTTTCAGAACATCAAGTGGCACAATATCCAATGCGCGTGCATGCGTTGCTTCTAGTACGACTTTGGGTGCGCAGCCCTCTTCATAGGCTTGTAAAAAACGCCCTGCACATAGGCACCAATGATCCCCAGGCTTTAACCCCTGAAATCCATATTCCGGACGTGGGGTAGAGAGATCATTTCCAAGATACTGGGACAGCATCAAAAATTCTTTATCCATAATGGCGCAGACCGTGTGGCTGCCCCGATCTTCTGCACATGTATCGCAGGACCCATTGCGAAAGAAACCCGTCATAGGATCCATTGAACAGGGGATCAAATCACCACCTAGTACATTTTTTGAGGGTTCTTTTTCCATGGGGTCTCCAATCTACTGGCTGAAACAAAGCTAGTGCAACGCCGCCGCTTGTCATCTGGAATTTTCGACAGGTTATCTTTGGCTTTGTCGAATAACGCGCTCCAGTGCATCCAAAAAACGCGACCGATCCGATTTGGAAAATGCTTTGGACCGACCTTGAAAAAACGGGTCCGCTGATCGAATATCAGACATCAAATCACGCGCGGCCAAAACGGGACCAATGTTTTTGGACGTCAAAATCTCACCATTGGGTTTTACGACAAGTGATCCGTGCTCAATCGCTCGGGCGGCCAGTGGAATATCAGATGTGACAACAATATCCCCTGTTCCGCAATGATCGGCGATCCACTGATCAGCTACATCTGCGCCCTGGTCAACAACCACCGTTGTGATGATGGGGTTTTGTGATGGTCGAATGCCGCCGTTACTGACAACGAACACGGGGATTTTGTGACGAGTGGCGGTTTTTTCCACTTCTGCTTTGACGGGACAGGCGTCGGCATCAACGTAAATTTGTGTCATCTAAATTGCCCGTTATTCATTTCGTTCCCCGACATATCGTGAAATGCATTGGGGGTCACGGGCAAAACGGGAAATCACGCATTGCTTTCATTTTGGGGGCGGGTAAATTGAGGTCACTCAATTTTGCAACAGGAAAGCAAATGTCCCAATTGCCAATGATCCTTGAACTGGGTGTGGGCAGTGCCCTGCGTTCAGGAAGCTATACCAAAGCCGCCTGCCGTGCGGTGCGTGACGCCCTGTGGCGCAATTCGATCAATTTGGTCGAAGTCTTTGGCGCAGAGAAAAGCAGTATGCAGATCACGGCCGAAATCGCCTGCCAAAATCCCGATGCCATTGACCTAAACGCGGTTCAGGCGGAATTTCCATATGGCAATGTGACGGCCACCGCCGTGCAAGGTGGCTTGGACATTCCAAACCCAAATAAACCAGATCAACCCAGTGCAATCATCGCACACGCGGCGATCACCGTGTCACTGGATGTCACGAAAAAGGAGCGTGCGGCATGAAGCGGTTGATTTTGGAAATGGGGTCGGGTGCCGACCTATATGGTATGGATTATACCAAGGCCGCACTCAGGGCGTTTAACGATGCAATTCGTCACAGTTCGATCATTCTGTTTCGTTCACTTGATTTGGATCATTCTGTAATGAACGTCAAAGTGACGATTGGCGTACAGGAGCCTGAACAAGTAGATGTTGATCGCCTGTTGGCCGAAGTGCCGCGTGGTAATCCGCAGATCAACGTTGTCTTTGGCGGTCATAACATCACAACAACAGCGGGTGAAAACCCAACGGTTGTGGCCACCTGCGCGATCGAAGCCTTTGTTCCTGATCTAAGTCAGGATTGGAGCGTTGCCTGAAACCGATTGCACGTGAAAACATCCTGTGCATTCATCAAATGGAAAGTGGTGGAGAAAAGAATGCTAGAGCAATCCCAAATTGATGATTTCCAAAAAAACGGCGCTGTGTTGTTAAAAGGTGTTTTCGCGGATTTTGTTGAAACAGCGCGCGAAGCTATCGAAGAAAACATGCAAAATCCCAGTTGGCGCGAACGGACCTACCGCCCCGATGATGGGGGACAGGCATTTTTTCAGGATTATGTTGTTTGGGATCAGTTTGATGGGTATCGCGCATTGGTGCGGGACTCTGCAATGCCCGAATTGGCCGCAAAACTGATGCAATCAAAAACCGCGCGTGTGTTTCATGATCATATTCTGGTGAAGGAGCCTGGAAATTCTGTTGTCACCCCGTGGCATCAGGATCAGCCTTATTACCTGTGCGAAGGACGTCAAAGCGTCAGTTTTTGGGTCCCCTTGGATCATATCCCTCGGGAACGTACGATTGAATATATCGCCGGGTCACACAGATGGGGTAAAGATTTCAAACCACAGCGTTTTGATGGAACCGATCTGTTTGAAGGGGACACAAGCGAGGCGGTGCCAGACGTTGATAGCCTGCGAGATGAGCTTGATATCTTGGGGTGGGAAATGGAACCGGGGGATGCGGTTGCCTTCAACTTTCGCACGTTGCACGGCGCACCTGCCAACGCCTCGCCAAACCGCCGTCGTGTGATTTCGATGCGTTGGGTTGGGGATGACGCTGTGTTTGCTGAACGGCTTGGAACCACGTCACCGGCGTTTCCAGATTTAGACTACACACCGGGCACGCCTTTTGATGCGCCCGAGTTTCCGGTTTTGTATTCTGAATAAAAAAAGGCCCCGCAAATGATGCGGGGCCAGTCCAACAGGGAGGTGTACTAATGTACACCACTGCATTTAGTCGCTGTTACATTCAGTTACAAGAATATAAATGATACCTTATTGTCGCAGGGCAGGATCTAGTGGTAGTTGGGCCACAATTTAAACGGTCCAGGCTCAAAAACCTTTGGCACATACCTCTTTAATGGAACGCAGCATGACGCACACTTCAAATAACACGGCCGATGAATTGATTGATCTTCTTACGCTTGAGGAACAAGTTTCCATTCTTGCGGGTGCGGATTATTGGTCGACCCCCGCGATTGATCGGTTGGGGATTGCAAAGTTACGTGTGACAGATGGGCCCAACGGTGCGCGCGGCAGTGGATCAATCATTGGCGGGGTCACGGCGGCCTGTTTTCCTGTTGGTATCGCATTGGGCGCAACTTGGGACGTGGAGTTGGTGCATCGCATTGGTGCGGCTATCGCGGATGAGGTGAAATCAAAGGGCGCGCATATGCTGCTGGGTCCAACGATTAATATGCATCGCACGGTCACCAACGGGCGGAATTTTGAATGCTATTCCGAGGATCCTGAATTGGCCGCCGATCTGGCCGTGGCGTATATCACAGGTTTGCAGGGAAATGGCGTGGCCGCGACGGTGAAACATTTCATCGGGAATGAATCTGAGATTGAACGTACCACAATCAATTCGGCCATTGATGAACGCACGCTGCGTGAGGTGTACCTGCGCCCGTTTGAGGCGGCTGTAAAACAGGCCGATGTTTGGGGCATCATGTCCTCCTACAACAAATTGAACGGGATCTATACCGCAGAAAATGAATGGTTGTTGACCAAGGTTTTGCGCGACGAATGGGGTTATGATGGCATTGTGATGTCTGATTGGTTCGGGTCACGCACAACTGCGCCCACGGTGAATGCCGGACTGGATTTAGAAATGCCGGGTCCAACGCGCGATCGGGGTGCGACATTGGTTAAGGCGGTTCACAATGGACTGGTGCGTGCAGAAACGGTGCGTGAACGTGCGCTTGCCATGTTGCGATTGATGGAACGTGTCGGTTCCTTGTCTGATCATCGGCCCTTTGAAGAACATGCAGACAATCGCCCCGAACATCGTGCGTTGATCCGACAGGCGGGGTCTGCGGGAACAGTTCTTTTGAAGAATGATGGTGCACTGCCGCTAAACCCCGACGGCGGCACGGTTGCGG
>CAXACF010000223.1:0-4002 GCA_963967125.1 uncultured Rhodobacterales bacterium
CGTGGGATCATCAACCTGTTCCATTCCATGGTCAACGTGATGCATTTGCCCGTCGGGGTAATGCCATGGTGAACCAAGGGGATGATGCGATCCTGATGAACCGTGATCAGGTGCGCGACATGATCCCCTATCTGAATTTTGACAGCTTACGCTTCCCGATTTACGGCGGCCTGTATCACCCCCGTGGTGGGACGGCACGCCATGATGCGGTGGCCTGGGGATTTGCACGCGGTGCCGATCAGCGCGGTGTTGATTTGATCCAGAATTGCGAGGTCACCGGCATTAACATTGAAAACGGCAAGGTGCGCGGTGTTGAAACCAGCCGTGGTACAATTCGTGCGAAAAAAATCGCCTTGGCCACGGCGGGCCGTTCCAGCCAGACAGCGGCCATGGCGGGCATGCGCCTGCCGATCGAAAGCCATGTTTTGCAGGCCTTTGTGACCGAAGGGATCAAGCCCGTCATTGATAATGTCATTTCATTCGGGATGGGCCATTTTTACATCAGCCAATCGGATAAGGGCGGTTTGGTTTTTGGTGGTGACATTGATTTCTATGCCTCATACGCATCGCGCGGCAACCTGCCCATGATGGAACATGTGATGGAGGCGGGGATGAGCCTGATGCCCATGATCGGCAAGGCCAAGGTTTTACGCTCTTGGGGCGGGATTATGGATATGTCGCCTGATGGATCCCCGATCATTGATAAAACGGATATTGATGGGCTCTATCTGAACTGTGGCTGGTGTTATGGCGGTTTTAAGGCCGTGCCTGGATCAGGCTTTAGCTATGCGCATTTGATTGCAACAGATCGTCATCACGAACCTGCGGCGCGCTTCCGTTTGGATCGCTTCCAAACAGGGTACGGTTTGATGGACGAAGAGGCCACTGGGTCTCAGCACAACTTACACTAGGAGCGGGTTATGCGTATTCCTTGTCCCATTTGTGGGGAACGTGACAGACGTGAGTTTTATTATCAGGGCGATGCACTGGCCCTGAACCGCCCTGATCCTGATGCAGGGGATGTGGCGTGGAATGATTATATTCACAACCGCGACAATCCCGCGGGCATCACACGCGATTTGTGGCATCACGAAGCAGGCTGTTCAAATTGGTTGGTCGTAACGCGCAATACCGTCACGCACGAAGTTTTGGGCGCAGAGCTTGCATCCAAGGTAAAAGGAGAGCAGGGATGAGGCTTTCTGATTATGGACAAATTGATCGCGGCAGTGCTGTTAGTTTCCGTTTTGATGGAAAAACCTATGGCGGGTTTCAGGGCGATACACTGGCCTCTGCACTTCTGGCCAATGACGTGCGTCTGGTGGCGCGGTCGTTCAAATATCACCGTCCCCGCGGCATTCTTAGCGCGGGTAGTGAAGAGCCAAACGCAATCGTCACTGTTGGTTCAGGCGTGCATCAGGACCCAAATGTCCGCGCAACAGTACAGGAAATCTACAATGGGTTTGAGGCCAATTCCCAAAACCGTTGGCCCAGCCTGAAACATGACTTGCTTTCCGTAAATGACCTGATGGCACCGTTTTTGTCCGCGGGTTTTTATTACAAAACCTTTATGTGGCCACGGGCGTTTTGGGCAAAACTATACGAACCCGTCATTCGCCGTGCCGCAGGTTTGGGTGCGCTTAGTGAACACCCGACTGAGGATACGTATGAACGCGCCTACGCACCTTGCGATGTTTTGGTGGTCGGTGCGGGCCCTGCGGGATTATGGGCCGCCTATCAATTGGCGCAAACAGGATTGGACGTGATCCTTGCGGATGAAGATTTCCGCATGGGTGGACGCCTGAATAGCGAAGCGGATCAGATCGGCGGTAAACCTGCGGCGGATTGGGTGGCCAATATGGTTGCGACGTTGGATCAAATGGAAAATGTACGCCTAATGTCACGCACGACTGTGGCAGGGGCCTATGATGGTGGCATCTATGGCGCAGTTGAACGTGTGTCCCATCACATGAATGATCGGGGCGGGGATCGTCCATTGGAAACCTTTTGGCGTATTCATGCGAAACGCGCGGTCTTGGCGGCGGGTGCGCTGGAACGCACTATTGGTTTTTCAAACAACGACCGCCCCGGGATCATGCAGGCGGGTGCGGTGCGCAGTTATTTGCACCGCTATGGTGTTGCGACAGGGAAACGTGTTGTCGTCTTCGGCAATAACGACAATGCCTTTCGCACGGCACATGATCTGTCTGCTGCGGGGGTTGAGGTTGCGGCCTATGTGGACGCGCGCGCGGATGCGGCGATTGATGGGGATTTCCCAATTTATCGTGGGGCACATGTGACGGACACCAAAGGGCGATTGGGCCTTTCATCGGTTCAGATTACGGATGGTGGACGCACCCATAACATCGCCGCGGATTGCTTGGCGGTTTCTGGTGGGTGGAATCCGACGGTTCACATGACCTGTCACATGAACGGTCGCCCAACATGGAATGAAAGCATCGCCAGTTTTGTCCCGACTGCGGGGTCCATTCCGGGGATGTCCGTTGTGGGGTCGGCGGCGGGCCATATGTCTACAGCTGCCTGTTTTGAAAGCGCGCAGGAGATTGCGGCGCGTGTTGCGGGTGATTTGGGCAAAACCACACCTGCGGATGCGCTGCCGACTGCGGAAAATGCGGCATATGCGATTGAACCGCTATGGGCTGTTCCCGGCAAGGCGCGGGCGTGGTTGGATTATCAAAACGATGTCACAGTCAAGGATATCAAACAAGCGGCCCAAGAAAACTTCCGCTCTGTCGAACATATGAAACGCTACACCACCCAAGGTATGGCAACGGATCAGGGCAAAAATTCCAATGTTGCGGCCTTGGCCATTTTGGCCGATGCAACGGGGCGGGGCATTCCCGAAACGGGAACCACCACATTCCGTCCCCCTTATTCCCCCGTTGCGATTGCAGCCATGGGGGGCGAGGCGCGTGGCACAGGGTTTGCGCCAGAACGCTTTACCACGTCCCACGCCGTTGCCAAAGATATGGCGGCCCCGATGATCGAAGCGGGCCTATGGTATCGCCCAAGCTATTTCCCAGAACATGGGGAAACCACGTGGCGTCAATCCTGTGATCGTGAGGTCATGATGGTGCGTGAAAATGTCGGTGTCTGTGATGTATCGACCTTGGGTAAAATCGACATTCAGGGCAAGGATGCCGCGAAACTATTGGATTTCATCTATACCAATATGTTCAGCACGCTAAAGGTTGGGCGCGTCCGTTATGGCCTGATGCTGCGCGAAGATGGGCATGTGATGGATGATGGCACAACCGCACGGTTGGGTGAAAACCACTATGTCATGACAACCACAACCGCTGCGGCGGGATTGGTGATGCGGCATCTGGATTTCGTCACCCAATGTTTGCATCCCGAATGGGACGTCAGTTTCATTTCCGTTACTGAACAATGGGCGCAATTCGCCGTTGCGGGACCCAAGGCGCGTGATTTGCTCAGCAATTTTGTTGAGGATGACATCAGCAATGATGCCTTTGGGTTTATGCAATGCGGCGCCATGAATGTCATGGGCGTTCCAGGGCGTTTGTTCCGCATCTCCTTCAGTGGTGAAATGGGGTATGAGATTGCCGTGCCTGCGCGTTATGGCGAAAGCCTGTTTCGATTGCTGGTGGCCAAGGCCAAGGAATTGGGTGGTGGTGCCTATGGGATGGAGGCATTGAACGTGCTGCGCATCGAAAAAGGATTCATCACACACGCCGAAATTCATGGGCGCACCACAGCCTTTGACATTGGGATGGAGCGCATGATCAGCGCGAAAAAGGACTGCATCGGAAAAACGGCGGCGGCCCGTCCGGGTATGGTTGATCCAGATCGTGAACGTTTGGTTGGATTAAAACCTATCGGAACAGTCAAACAACTGACCGCTGGGGCGCATTTGTTTAATGAGGGCGATGCGGCCACACGCGTGAATGATCAGGGTTATATCACATCGGTTGGATATTCGCCCACCTTGGGGAATTTAGTGGGGCTGGGGTTCCTGCGCAA
>CAXACF010000224.1:0-3956 GCA_963967125.1 uncultured Rhodobacterales bacterium
CATCAACCGTCCACCATTCATGCGTTTGACCACCCGCCAACAATCCATGATTTCGAAAAAATTGAACAAGCGATTTTGACGGAAACTTGTCGATGTCGGCGAGCGGCGTAGACCAAATCGCACCACACATTGGCAACATGTAATATTCTTTGAACCACTTACCCAAGCGTAGTTCGTCGATAAATTCGCCAATAGACTTATCATCACTGGCGACATCCTCTGCGCGAGCGCCAAAACGAAGGATGTCGCGGATCATTTTGTAAAACTGCGGACGAACAAGATTACGTTTTTGGGCCACAAGAGAGCCAATGCCGTTCATCGCATATTCAAGACGGCCATTATCGATGGTGGCTGCAAAGCTCATGTCGCTTTTCTTAATTGGCACATCCAATTCATTGAACAAGCGTGTCAGATATGGATATGTCGCAAAGTTGAAAACGATAAACCCTGTATCTACGGGCTGATTACCATTGATACCAGCAATCTTGGTGCGTGCATGGCCGCCCAGACGATTTTCCGCCTCAAACAATGTAACGTCATGGTGTTTGGACAAATAATACGCGCTGGATAACCCTGAAATCCCCGCTCCGATGACCGCAATTTTCTTGCGGGAAATATTAGGATTATCAAACATGAGTGCCTCGTTTAGTTTACACTTTCATACGGATATACCTCTGAGGCAGATCAATGTTTTTTACAAATAAATAATAATAATCATTGAAACCACCCCAAAACATGATCCATTTGCCAAATAATTGCGTAAAAAGAATACCATGTTAAAGATAATTTCAGGTCACACCTACCATGCACGTCGCGGCGAAATCAAAAACGCATTTCGCTATAGTGTCGATTATTTGTTACATGATTTTCAAAAAACACCCGACACCTGGCTGTTTTCGTTCGACCGTTTTAATCTTTGGTCTCTGCGCATGTCTGATCATGGCGGCATGCCCAAATCGGGCAAAGGTGTAACATGGTTTGAACAAATCTTGACCGAAAATGGGTTTGACCCTGAAACGTGCGATACGTTTTTAATCACCGCGCCACGTTTCCTGTGGTTTGAGTTTAATCCTGTTAGCTTTTGGATTGCCACGCAAAGCGGATCACCTGTTGCGATGGTTGCAGAAGTGAACAGCACCTTTGGTCAACGACACTGTTATTATTGCGCCAAACCAGACCAGAGTGTCATCACACCAACGGACAGTTTAAAGGCGCAGAAACTGATGCATGTATCGCCCTTTCAAAAAATATCTGGCGAATATACGTTTAACATGGGCTTTACACCGGAAAAATTTTCCATGCGAATTGATTATCGTGATGGCCAGCAAGGTGTATTGGCGACACTGGATGGATCGATCACAAGCGCCAGTGATAAAACATTGGCATATGCTGCACTTCGCCGACCGTTCGGTGCGATGCGCGTTCTAACACTTATACATTGGCAGGCGATCAAGTTGTGGATCAAAGGGGCTCCGTTTTTAGGGCGTCAAAAACCGCCATCAACCTTGGTGTCAAAACGCGATGCGTAGTTTTAAAAACAAATCAATCTGGCTGATCGGTGCGAGTGAAGGATTGGGCAGAGAAGTTGCCAAATTGCTAAACGCAGAAGGTGCAAAACTTTTCCTGAGTGCACGAAATGAAACATCACTTCGTGATCTGTGTCATGAAATGAGCGATGCTACCCCGCTTCCTTTGGATGTCACGAATGCCGATAGCATCCGCGCGGCCTATGATCAGATCGAAAATTTGGACGTCATGATTTACAATGCAGGCGCGTATGATCCCATGCCAACTCAGGATTGGGATACGGACAAAGCGTTGCGCATGATTGATGTGAACCTAAACGGTTGCCTTCGCGCAGTTGGAGAGGTCTTGCCTGACATGTTGGCAAGTGGATCTGGGCATATAGTTTTGATTGGTTCGCTTTCTGCCTATGGCGGGCTGCCCAAAGCGATTGGATATGGAGCAAGTAAGGCAGCAGTCGCCAGCATTGCAGAAACCATGCGACACGATTTGAAAGGCACAGGGATTGATGTTCAATTGATTAATCCAGGGTTCATCAAAACCCGCCTTACTGACAAAAACGATTTCAAAATGCCCCAATTACTAACACCGAGCAAGGCCGCGGAACACGTGATAAAAGGCATGCGAAAAGGTACATTTCGATATGATTTTCCGTGGCCATTTTCACGTGTCATCAAATTATTCACGAGTTTGCCGGATTTCATCAGATTTCGCACCTGATGGTGACAAAAATACACTTCGTGAACGCCAAAACATTTCAAGTTACGTGAAATAATTGAAGCAGCGAAGCAAATACGCTAACCGAGTTTTGCGAAATAAACATTCGAATAGCTGTACCCACTCCGCCTATAACGAACTACGGAGCGGTGCCGATAGATGTTAGACCTAAATCGAAAAATGTGCGTTATTTTAACAAATGGTGCGCAATATCAATTCACGATACGTGAATTGTTCAGTCTTTTTACACGCAAAGAGTTTCTTTCGCTCGCGTTTTCGATTGTGTGCCTCATGGCCATCTTTAACACTTCACATTTCATGTTCGTTTCTAAATTTTGAACAGTAAAACATAGGCTTAATTCATGTTTCCAAAATGGAAACTATGGACGCGACAGATTCGCGGATCCAGACATTGCCAGCACGCCATCGTCACGCCTGATCCAAATTTCCACTTCTGACGGGGACGTTTGGCGCCCACAGACCTCGAACTTCATGGTATCAAACACAGGCGCCAGCGCGCGGAATTGAAAATATTTTATCGCCGCGTCAGGAAAATTTTGCCGGACCAAATCAAGCATCAAGGTGGCAAGCAACGGACCGTGTACCACCAATCCCTCATATCCCTCGGTTTCAATGCAAAACGGCTGATCGTAATGTATGCGATGGCCATTGAACGTCAGCGCGGAATATCGAAATAACAATACAGGATCGGGGTTCACCGCATATGAAAAATCGGGCAGCGTTTCGGATGTTTGATAAACGGGTGCCATTGCGTTTTTGTCAGGCGCACTTCGATAAACAATGTCATGCTCTTCCTCAATACAGCAGGTCTCGTGTTGGAATACCTGATGCGCAACGGTGACAAATACCAAATCCCCAGATGTCCCAGATTTCTGTTGAATGGATTTTATTATGGAAACTTTGCGTGCCTTTGCCCCGATCACCAAATCATTCCAGAATGAAACGCGACTACCCGCCCACATGCGGCGAGGCAGTTTTACAGGTGGCAAAAACCCACCAAGCGCTGCGTGACCATCATAATTTGCCTGATCAAGTCGATAAATCGGTAAGAAATACAACCAATGCCAAAGGGGTGGCAAAGATGAACCATCGACATACTGTGTATCATGGTTCAACGTCGCCGATAACGCATTGGCAGGAAAGGCCACAATTTGATCATGGCGCTCTTCGCTGTTTCCCAACCAATCCGTTAAATCTTGCGAAGGCATTCTTATCCTTCGGGCATCGTTTGTTTAAATGCATCCATCGCCTGCATTTTCGCCTGCCATTCCGCCATCTTTGGATGGCGAGACCGCCAATCGCGATCACCGTGGCGGAAATCGATATAGTCCAGTGCACACGCAACCGAAATCTGTCCCGCATTCAACGGACCCTGTAATTCTGCATATGCACCCGTTTCGAGCGACGCGATGGCGTGTTCCACTTTCGACCACTGTGCCTCTATCCAACTGGGTGACTGTTCATTTTCGGGGCGTAAACGTTTTTCGTATGAAATCGACACACCTGAATCCATGATGCCGTCGCCCAGCGCCTCAAGCGTTAGGACTTTCCAAATATTATCTGCAGGATACATGCCCAATCCCGCTAGATCATCCAAGTAACGGCAAATAACACGACTATCAAACAGGGTAGAGTTGTCATCCAAAATCAACGCTGGGATCTTTCCCAGTGGATTTGCCGAACGCGCATCATCA
>CAXACF010000225.1:0-3956 GCA_963967125.1 uncultured Rhodobacterales bacterium
TTAGAGAATACTGTTTCTTCGCCAATCGGTGCTTATCGTTGGGAACATACTGATCGCGCATTACGCGAACAACTTGCGCTTGAGGATGAAGGTTACTCCGCCTCGGTCAGTCCGGGACACGCTGCAGTGCGGTTTACAAATCCAACAACAGGTGGGGATGTGATGCCCACCATTCGATGTCAATTTCACCGTCTGCGGGCGGGGGCACAGACATTGCCTAGCCGCGATGTCGGATCTTCGGTCTTTCAGGTCTTTGACGGAGCGGGGTCGGTCGACTTCAACGGTCAGAGACATGACATAAATATTGGCGACATCTTTGTCGTGCCGTCTTGGATCGAATGGACGCTCACAACGGAAAGCGGAGTGGACTTGTTCCATTTTTCCGATGCACCAATCATGGAGAAGCTAAGTTTCAATCGTCACGGTGTTTGACGTCGCGGTTATTGGCCGGGGGCGCAGCTTTTCCAAAATTGGGTCGTGATTTAAGGTGTATTGCCTGATCCAGTGCAAATTTATTGCCGACCCCACCACGTATTTTTCAACGGTTCACCTCCAACAAATGCCTGAGCGCCCAAGCTATCTTGGATGCGTAGGCATTCATTCCATTTGGCCATACGCTCGGATCGCGTGAATGAACCTACTTTCAACTGTCTGCCGCCTAATCCAGTTGACAGATGACTGATAAACACATCCTCTGTTTCGCCAGATCTCGCTGACACTATTGTTCCCCAGCCATGTTTTTTAGCTTGTCTGAAGGTGTCTATGGCCTCTGTCACGGTACCTGCCTGGTTGACTTTGATTAGGACAGCGTTGCAGGCGCGGTCATGTGCGGCAGTTTCTACAAATCCTGCATTTGTGACCAGATAATCATCCCCAATAATTTGTATGCGGTCACCAAATCGGCGTGTAAATTCGATCATACCATCGCGATCATCTTCACCAAGGGGATCTTCGATAGAGGCGATTGGATAACGATTAATCCAATCCTCCAACATGTCGATCAAATCACCTGAATCCATATCCCGATCCTCTAGCGCTAATCGGTATTTGCCGTTTTGCCCGAATTCCGAAGCAGCAACATCAAGTGAAATAACGACACGCTCACCTGGTTTTTCACCAGCAAGTTCAATGGCCGATGTCAACGTTTCCAACGCCTCTTCATTGCTTTGAAAAACAGGCCACCAACCCCCTTCGTCGGCAACACCGGCTAAATTTCCCTTTTTCTCCATGATCGAACCTGCAGCGAAATAGACTTCGTTTGTGATTTCCATCACTTCATCAAAGCTATTTGCGCCTGGTACCATGATCATGAAATCCTGAATATCTACACGCCGGCCTGCATGCGCACCCCCTCCAAAAATTTGTATTTCTGGCAATGGAATGCTGGGCGCGCAATCATATTGATTTGCAACATACTGCCAAAGGGGTGCCCCCACGTTTGCTGCTGCGGCATGCAGAACAGCCAAAGATGTGGCAACCATTGCGTTACCGCCAAGTTTCGACTTCAACGGCGTCCCATCCAAGGTGATAAGCAAATTATCAATTGCTGATTGGTCATTTGCGTTCTGTCCGATCAACATTTCGGCAATTGGACCATTCACCTGATCCAGCGCGTTTTGCACCCCTTTACCCCGCAAGGCATCCGTTCCATCACGCAGATCAATTGCTTCGCGTGTACCCCGCGATGCACCCGCGGGCGCGATGCCTCTACCCATTCTCCCATTTTCAAGGTGAACATCGACCTCAACAGTTGGATTCCCACGAGAATCCCATATGCGACGTCCTGTAACGGATTTAATGGCTGTCATTGTCTTTCTTTCTGTAGTGCAGTGACGAAATTGCGAACAAATTCATGCAGTGTATTAGGTGCGTCATGTAACAGACGAATTGCCGATGTGCGAACAAATGACTGGTCTTCAGCATTTAGATATTCGACAGGTGACTTTCCATCAACGCGGGCAAGCATCAGTGCAGGCAATAATTTGCAGACGCGTTCTTCTATCACTGATGCAGCTTCCCATTTGATATACCGTGCATATGAGTTCCAAAATTCATGAATACTGTGCAACAATTCCATGCGGATATGCGACACGTGAACCGCCTTTAAAATCAAATGATTTATGCAAAATGCGAGATCAAACGACGCGTCCCCCATTGTTGCACATTCAGCATCCAAGATGATTGGCCCAGACTCGCGAAATAGAATGTTCTTTGGACTGACATCACCATGGACGAGAACTCTATTGGCGGCCTTTAAATGTGTCGCCAGTGCAGATAATTTATCTGCGACATCAGGGTGTCGTGTGGCGGTGAACAAAAGGTAGGGTTCCAAGCGCAGGGCAAAAAAATCATCGTGATTTTGAAACGGTGTTGCATCGAAAGCTTCTTTTGTTGAAGCGCTGTGTAGCTTACCTAACAAATCCCCTACCGCAGCAGCTTCACCTTTGGGTTGCTTGCCCTCCAACATCGCTGTTTTCCATAAATAAACATCGTCGCCCGATATGAATTCCATTGCAAAGCCATGTTGTGTCGCACTGCGGCCAAATAGCTGAACGGCACTTTTGGGGTGCACATCGGAGGCCAGTTCCAACCATGCATATTCTGCAGCATTTCTGTGAACGGGCGCTTCCCAGTTTTCTGACACCTTCAATTTTGGTAGTGCGAATTTTACGCAGATTGATCCAGTGGGTAGGTCAACTTTTGCAATATCAGAGGCAACGCCACCTGTGAGTGGTGTTACACCGATAACGTCCTGGGTTTGTCCCAGGTTAAGTTCGGCTATCAACGCACGGCATCTGTCGTCTAATAATGTCATTAATTTCCTCACCTGGATCGCTAAATGCGCACTCTCTCGCATCAACATATCTAACTGATGACACTGTAAATTTACATTAGGTTTGCCACCCGAACATTGTGTATTCAACGGTTCCCTTCTAAACAAATGGGAAAAATAGGGGAAATTATGTCAAAATCCAAAAACTCGTTTGATATCGCCGTTATCGCTGGGGATGGCATTGGAAAAGAAACGGTTCCCGAGGGGTTGCGGGTTTTGCAGGCCGTACAGGACCGCTTTGATTTGGAATTTCATTTTGAACACCATGACTTCGCTTCGGCTGACTATTTTCAAGAACATGGTCAAATGATGCCAGATGACTGGAAACAGCGGATCGGAAACAGTGATGCAATTTTCTTTGGCGCCGTTGGTTGGCCCGAAGTTGTGCCAGATCACATTTCGCTTTGGGGGTCATTGATCCAGTTTAGGCGTGAATTTGATCAATACGTCAGCTTGCGCCCCGCCAAGGCTATGCCCGGGGTTCCATTGCCACTTTGTAATCGTAATCCAGGTGATATCGATATGATGATCGTGCGCGAAAACACAGAGGGAGAATATTCATCTATTGGGGGCAAAATGTTCCCAGGAACGGACCGCGAGATTGTGGTTCAAGAAACAGTGATGAGTCGCGTTGGTGTCGATCGCATCCTGAAATATGCATTCGATTTGGCGCGGCAGCGCAGCGGGCATTTGACCTCGGCGACAAAATCAAATGGTATCTCAATTACAATGCCATACTGGGATGAACGGGTTGAGGAAATGACCAAAGCCTATCCAGACGTACGCGTTGATAAATATCATATCGACATTCTAACCGCGCAGTTTGTCCTAAATCCAGATTGGTTTGATGTTGTGGTCGCCTCAAACTTGTTTGGCGACATATTATCGGATCTTGGGCCTGCGTGTACTGGGACGATTGGGATTGCACCTTCTGGCAATATTAACCCCGACGGAAAATTTCCGTCCCTATTTGAACCCGTCCATGGTTCTGCGCCAGATATTGCTGGGCAGGGAATTGCAAATCCAGTCGGTCAAATTTGGGCAGCTGCAATGATGTTGGAACATTTGGGTGCCCGTGATGCTAGTGCCACTATTGTTTCCGCCATTGAAACCGTGTTGGCGG
>CAXACF010000226.1:0-3934 GCA_963967125.1 uncultured Rhodobacterales bacterium
GTGCGCATCAGTGATTTCCTGTATTTCCAGCAGAACAGGAACAGCCAGGGATGCACGCTACATTGACTACCAAATGTTTGTGTCCTTGCTAGATTGCGCTCGGGCCAGCGATGCTAATGTTTTTCTGATGTTATCTGCTATCTGCGTTCAAAAGCCAAAGCTCGCTTTTCAGCACGCTAAGTTAAAATTTGAAGATACCCTTCAAACATCAGGACTAAATTATGCAATCGTGCGTCCCACTGCGTATTTCAAATCGCTAACTGGTCAGGTCAAACGTGTGAAACAAAATCGCCCGTTTTTATTTTTCGGAGATGGCACCGAAACCGCATGTACACCGATTTCTAAACGTGATCTGGCAGATTTTATGTTGGACACAGTTCAACAACCTGCGTCATGGAACAAAATTCTACCAATCGGCGGGCCGCAACCTGCGCTAACGCCCGCGGATATGGCGGCGATTATTTCAGATATTTATAACAAACCAAAAATAACAAGATCCGTTTCACCAAGGATTTTTGATATTTTACGCGGGGTGTTCGCTCCGCTCGCACCCATAAGTCGCTGGGCACGAGAGAAATCAGAGTTGATGAATATTGGAAAATATTATGCAACTGAATCGATGTTGGTATGGGACGCAGTGAATGGCCGTTACGATGCCGAAAGAACGCCAAGCACCGGCCAAGACACATTCTACGATCATGTGGTAAAAATGCGCAAAACTAGATCTGTGGAAACGGTGGATAATGAGACACGTCTATTCTAAGATAGCAAAGACAGAGGATCACTTAGCCATTGCCAGCGTTTGATTATAGCCAACTTCCCATTTTGATTAGTCTGATCGCAATTCTGATCGGTCTAACACTGCGTGGTCTGTGGCTATGGACATCGCTGACCTTCGCAGTGTTGTTTTTATATGTTTTTGATCGCGACAGCATCGTAACGCTGGTAATTTACCTGTTGACCGCATCTTTGTTGATCCAAGGCTATATTCAGATCAAACGCGGATATCAGAACTCTCAACAACTTGGCAAAACTGACAAATTCACCTTTGCTGTAGATGGGAATAATCTGCTTGGACTGGTCGACTGGGAATTGGATCGGTTTTTGGAATTCATACACGAACTCGAACGTGATGGCCTGAGGACACATCTATTTTTCGACTATAGTATACGTCGCACTTTGAAAGAAAATGATCTTATGATCCCCAACGAAACTGTGCCGATGGCGGTCTGCCGTGTGATGGACCGTGATCGATCAAACGTCACCGTTTCTAAAAAGGGATACGGTGCGGACGCATTGCTTATTCGGTACGCTGATCGCGAAAGAATAACCGTTCTGAGCAACGATAAATTCAACAAAGCCAATGAAGATCGCTTTATTCAACAAGCGGTCCGAAGATTGGAACGTCAAAACCTAATTCGACGCGTGGATCTCGTCGAAAATAAACTCACAATAATGTAGAATACCTGCGCCACCTGTGGGCGCGACAACGAAGGAACGAAACCAAATGACAACCGATTTTACAGAAGAAAAACAACTCGCCAGCGGCTGGTTTCGCTCTTTAAGAGATCAAATTGTTGCAGCCTTTGAAGAGTTAGAGGAAACACATACCGAAGGCCCATTTAACGATCTTGCCCCCAAAAAATTCGAAGTCAAAACAACCAGACGAACAAGCGATGACGGCAGTGATGCTGGTGGCGGCTTAATGAGCGTTATGCGAGGTGGCCGTGTCTTCGAAAAAGTGGGCGTCAATGTATCAACGGTGTTTGGGACATTGGGAAAAGAGGCGCAGATGGCGATGGCCGCACGCAAAAACATTCCAGAAATGAAAACAGACCCACGGTTTTGGGCAAGTGGTATTAGCCTTGTTGCGCACATGCGGAACCCGAAATGCCCCGCAGTTCACATGAACACGCGGATGTTTTGGACGCCTCATGCGTGGTGGTTTGGCGGTGGTTCCGATTTGAATCCTTGTATTGAGTTTGACGAAGACACCCAGCATTTCCACGATCAGCAAAAGCTGCATTTGGATCCACATGGCGCAGATTTATATCCTGAATTGAAAGCCTGGGCCGATGAATACTTTTACATTCCTCACCGTCACCGTGCACGTGGTGTGGGCGGCATTTTTATGGATGATCGTTGTACCGGTGATTGGCAGTCTGACTTTCAATTAACCCAGGATATCGGTCGTGCGTTTTTACCCGCTTATGTTCCACTCGTAGAAAAACGTCGCGTCGAAAACTTTGATGAGGCTGATAAAGATACTCAACTGGTTCACCGCGGACTTTATGCTGAATATAACCTTGTTTATGATCGTGGAACAAAATTCGGGTTGGCGACAGGTCACGACGCTGATGCTGTCCTGATGAGTCTCCCGCCCTTGGCAAAATGGGTTTAATTGGATGGATATACTTGATCAACTGCGCGAAATCGTTGGACAAACACATGTTTTGAACGGGGATGACGCAGAACGTTATAGCGCAGATTGGTTGAAACAATATCATTGGACACCGCTCGCCGTTGTGCGCCCTTGCAGCACGGAAGAGGTGGCACGTGTTGTAGAATTCGCTGATCAAAACAAACTATCGATTGTGCCGATGGGCGGAAACACAGGCCTTACCGGGGCGACACGCGCCCAAGACTGCATTGTGATCAGTTTAGAGCGTATGTCCAAGATCCGCGAAGTTCGCAAAGATGCCAAAATAGCGATCGTTGAAGCGGGGGCGATATTATCCAACGTTCACAGCGCTGTGGTCGATCATGACCTTGTTTTTCCCCTGACATTCGGCGCCAAGGGTTCGGCAACCATTGGTGGTGTGATCGGCACGAATGCGGGTGGATCGAATGTTTTACGTTACGGCAATACCCGTGATCTGATTTTAGGATTAGAGGTCGTCACACCCTCGGGTCAAGTGATGGATTTAATGTCAGAACTGCACAAGGATAATTCTGGCTATAACCTTCGCAACCTGATCATTGGGGCCGAGGGGAGTCTCGGGATTGTAACCGCCGCCGTTTTGAAATTGACAACAAAACCACGTGCATACGCAACTGCAATGGTCGCGGTGCGATCTCTGGCGGATGCGCTTAGATTGCTTAATGATCTACAGGCTAACACAGGTGGCGCTGTCGAAGCGTTTGAATACATGCCAAAGGCATATATTGATCGGCACCTAGAAAAAATTCCAGGTGCGCGCGCCCCATTTGATGATAGTCATGATATCAACATTATGGTCGAAGTAGGGACAACCATTCCCGCTATGGCACAATCGGATGATACAGGACAAACAATTATCGTTTCAGAATTACAATCAATCCTCGAAGGCATGTTCGAAGATGGCGCTGTAATTGATGCCGTCGTTGCACAAAATGAAGCGCAACGCCGCGAAATGTGGGAGCGTCGGGAGGCTGCGGCTGAGCTAACACTTACCTTGCCAAATCTGATCAATAACGATGTCGCAGTACCGCTGGACCAAGTTGAAAAATTCCTTGCCGTTGCCGATAAAAAAGTTGCAAGCGTCGATGCAGCGGCACGCACATTTGTGGTCGCACATTTAGGTGATGGAAATATTCATTACTCTGTTTCAGCCTCACGAAACGATCCAGACCTCAAAGATACGATCATGGAGGCGGTCGAAGATGTCGTTTTGGAGTTCAAAGGCAGCTTTTCCGCAGAACACGGAATTGGAACATCAAAACTGTCCTCAATGCGCCGACGCAAAGATGCCGTATCAATCGAAATGATGCGCAAAATCAAAAATGCTATCGACCCAAATGGAACGTTAAATCCAGGAAAACTTCTCCCCTAGTTTTTCCAATCGAAGAAGTTTTTTGGAGTATTGTTTAAGATTTTGGTTGCCATTTCTGTTCCGAGTATTTCGGCGTCTTCGATGGGGCATGATTGATCGTCGTTGATGGCTTCGCTTCCGTC
>CAXACF010000227.1:0-3864 GCA_963967125.1 uncultured Rhodobacterales bacterium
ACACCCATTTCTTCGTCGTATGTGCCCATTTGCTTGGCGTATTCAAATGGCATTGGCCATTCCAAGAAGTAACCTACAGTGATTTCACCGTGGCCACCCGCCATTGCGGCTTGTGCACTTGCAACCAAGGCAACAGCTGCGCTTGTTTTAAGTAGTGATTTCGTGAATTTCATCATCAATCTCCCTGTTTACGACGCGCGACACGCGCCTTGATGAAGCCATATCATACGTTACATCGACGTATATTTACGGTATGATCCGACCCGATTGCGTGCACAAGATCAATCCCTTTTTTAAGGTTTTTGACGCGAAACTTTCGCTTCACGAACAACTCCCCACGCTGGGCCTGTGGCGGAACCATTTCACACAGACCCCATTTGAGGCAATCAATCGTTTAAATTGGACCTATAGGTGAAAAAATTCTGGCCCTATAAATTCCAACGCTTTGAAATCAGAAATATCAAATCTTATTGTCGCGCCCTGCGCGGATTCTGGAGGCTTATACAATGAATACCTTGTTACGTGAAAATGACCTATCCCATGTGATTGAGGCGGACCGCGCACACGTTTGGCACCACCTGTTACAGCACAAGCCACTGGAAACCGGTGAACCTCGGATCATCGTCGAGGGTAAAGGCATGCGCGTTTGGGACCAAAAAGGGAAAGAGCACATTGACGCCGTTTCGGGTGGCGTATGGACTGTGAACGTCGGTTACGGACGCGAGCGGATCGCGAACGCCGTACGTGATCAATTGGTTAAGATGAACTATTTTGCTGGCGCCGCAGGGTCTGTACCAGGCGCAATCTTTGCCGAGAAGCTGATCGAAAAGATGCCAGGGATGAGCCGCGTCTATTACTGTAACTCGGGTTCTGAAGCGAACGAAAAAGCGTTTAAAATGATCCGCCAAATCGCCCATAAACGCTATGGCGGCAAAAAGCACAAAATTCTATATCGCGAACGTGATTACCACGGAACAACAATCGCAACCTTATCTGCGGGCGGACAGGATGAGCGTAACGCACAATACGGCCCATTTACACCTGGGTTTGTGCGCGTACCACATTGCTTAGAATATCGTGCGCAGTGGGATCTAAGCGGTGAAGAATATGGGCGCCGCGCAGCGGACGCCATTGAAGAAGTTATTCTTGCCGAGGGTCCAGATACAGTTGGCGGTTTGTGCCTTGAACCTGTAACCGCCGGCGGCGGCGTCATCACCCCGCCCGAAGGGTATTGGGAGCGCGTTCAAGAAATCTGTAAAAAATACGATATCTTACTACACATCGATGAAGTTGTGTGTGGCGTTGGTCGGACAGGTTCATGGTTTGGGTACCAAAACTATGGCATCAAACCCGACATGGTGACCATGGCCAAAGGCGTTGCATCAGGTTATGCCGCGATTGCATGTTTGGTCACATCAGAGGATGTGTTTGAATTGTTCAAGGACGATGCAAGCGATCCAATGAACTATTTCCGCGATATCTCGACATTTGGCGGATGTACGGCAGGTCCGGCAGCGGCGATTGAAAACATGGCAATCATCGAAGAAGAAGGCCTGTTGGACAACACGCTGAAAATGGGTGATCGCATGATCGACAATTTGAATGCCTTGTCGGAAAAACACGCTGTGATTGGTCAAGTGCGTGGAAAAGGCCTGTTCTGTGGTGCTGAACTCGTTGCGGATCGCGCAACAAAGGACCCTGCGGACGAAAAACTGGTCCAAGCGGTTGTTGCAGATTGTGCCGCGCAAGGCGTGTTGATCGGTGCAACCAACCGTTCCATCCCAGGATACAACAATACACTATGCTTTAGTCCAGCATTGATCGCGACCCCCGATGATATCGACGAAATCACGGAAGCCGTTGATCGTTCATTGACCAAGGTGTTCGGCTGATCATATCCCAGCCGAACTAAGATGTTCATGATACTTGCGCGGCACTTCGGAGAGACTCCGAAAACCACATAGCCGCGCAGCGCCTAAAATTGTCTTGGTATCCTGCTCCAACGGTTGCAGGATACTTGGTACCACGGTTTTACCGATTGGGTTTGCCGAACTCATCACCAAACAGCGCCCAGATAAAAACCCATGCGTCGGCCATGTTCGGGTGCCAAAATGATCAATGCCAATCACCGTGTTTGGAATACGTGTGGCATAAAGGAACGAAATCGATTCCGAGGAATTCAGCAACAAACCACGATACTCGCGCACCTTCATGGGTGTCAGATCAGATCGTTTCATGCCCCGCGCAATCGGGTCAAATCCACGCATAACCTGTGCACCGTCTTTGTTGAAAAACCGCACCATCCCAATCCAAAAACCATCCCGCCACATAAAGGATGGGCGGATCATCAGATGCAGGCCATCAGGTACGATTTCACGATTCACGTTTTCCTCATTAACCGAGTAATCGCGACCAAAAAATGCATAGTCAAATGGCCCCGACATACCGCGTACATCACCTGGGTTTTGATGCCGTTTCTCGGCCTCAAGCTCGGCCAATGGTTCTAAAAGAATACGTGCGTTCACGGAAAAGTGATCGCAAATACGCTTCATCAAACCTGGTTTTGGGAAACTTTCGCCATTTAGAATGCGATTCATCTGCACACGATTAACGCCCAGATGATCTGCAACCTCTGCGATCGTGCCGGTTCTCTTGCACAATTCGCGCAAGTTGCGCCCAAAAATTTGATGGACGGATATATCTTGGTCGCTGCTAGTCAACGAAAATCATTGCCTTTCTTCGCAGTACATTACTACTGACCACACGCATAACGTGTGTTCGTCTCATGCGGCTGATACATATACCGACAAAGCCTGTACATAATGTATCACGACGAACAAGACAAAAGTCTATAATTTTGACACTTAAGTATATTTTAATGGAATGTGCAACAGTCACGATTTGTCGGTGCAAAGCAGGCCAAACCTATTGAAAATATTATATTTATTGCTGACAGATGGAAGAAGTGTACAATTAACAATATTGTATACAATCTCAATTTGATGATCTAAGCAAAGCGATATAATGCCAGTTTACCATTCACAATAGATCCAGTATGATGAGATATGGCGATACCTGTCGAAAGTTTTATCCTTCACCCACAGCAAAGTGGCACCCTGCAAGCGCGGTTGCAACAAACCATTGCGCAGGGCATTCTGTCTGGCCAATTCCGCAAAGGTGAAAAGCTCCCCTCTACCCGCAAACTTGCCTCTCACTTGGGCATTAGCCGCATAACAGTAACACTGGCATACACCGAACTATTGGCCAGCGATTATCTGATGTCAAAGGATAGATCGGGGTATTATGTGTCGGACACCGCCCCCGAAACGCCCCCATTTGAGGCAAAAACGCAAATTCCAGATCGTGTAGATTGGGGGCGGGCAATCGGACAACGGTTTGCGGAAGGCGATCCCATCAATAAACCCCAGGATTGGGCACGTTACAAATACCGTTTCATCTATGGGCAATCTGATCCAACCCTATTTGATCACGCCAACTGGCGATTATGCGCCATTCGTGCATTGGGTGCCAAAGACTTTAACGCCTTAACCAGCGATCACTTTGATCGTGATGACCCAATGTTGCTTGAATTCATTGCTCGTCACACACTTCCGCGGCGGGGTATCTTTGCCCAAGAGGATCAGATTCTGGTGACCCTTGGCGCACAAAATGCGCTCTGGCTCGCGTCTCAGGTTTTATTGACACAGCGCAGGACAGCGGTGATCGAAAATCCGTGCTATCCAGCGCTGCTTGAAATTCTAAACCAATCACGGTGTCATATTCATCCCGTAGATGTGGATGCAAAGGGAATGGTACCCTATGGGGTTCCTGACAATGCATCGGTGATATTCACAACCCCCAGTC
>CAXACF010000228.1:0-3855 GCA_963967125.1 uncultured Rhodobacterales bacterium
CACGGGTAGCGCAGCGACCGTTGTGAGTGAAGGGGCGGCCCGGCAAGGGCGACCGGAAACCGAGGGGGAGTTGCGGGGCCTTGGCGCCACTCAAATCGTTGCCCGCGAGGACATCAACGGAACCGTGAAACGCCCATTGGAGCGTGAAACGTGGGCCGGATGTGTGGACGCCGTGGGCGGCGACAGGTTGGCGCGTGTGTTGGGCCAATTGAAATACGGCGGATCGGTTTCTGCGGTTGGTTTGGCAGGGGGCGCGGGCCTGCCTGCAACGGTTATCCCGTTCCTGCTGCGCGGTGTGAACCTATTGGGGATCGACAGCGTGATGCAACCCTATGACAACCGCCTACGCGCATGGGAACGCATCGCAAAAGACCTGCCAATGGATAAGCTTGAGGCAATGATCCACCCCGCAACCTTGGGTGATTTGCCAGCATTGGGCAAAGACATCCTAAAGGGACAAGTTAAGGGTCGCGTCGTCGTTGACGTCAACGCCTAATAATTCCACTGCGCCCCGCTCTAGATTGTGGGGCGCAGTGACGACTGATAGATGGACTTAAACTTCTAAGTTATCTAACTCTCGTTTGTTGCGCGGATCGCCATCAGCGCGTGCGTCGCGTTCATGGATTTTGATGACATCTCGTCGCATAAATTCGCTGCCAACAATCACGGCTGGTAGCATCAAAATTATGGTCAACCAGTCGTCTTCTTTGAACGCGGTCGCAGAGCGCACTGCACAATACAGGATGATGTATTGATATGCATAGAACCGTATAAATTTTAGAAATTTTGCATTTAGTGACATGATGAGCTGCACCGACACGGACCGATATGTTCCAATTTGACGTAAATTGTAATTGTTAAAATTAGGTTACGGACTGCATAATGTTCCGGGCATCATTTGAGCAGTTGGATCATCGAGCAGGTCGACGTTCATTTGCTTAAGTTGCAGAGGCTCTAACGGACTTCCATTTGTGGGCCTAATCCCAATGGCGCCCCTTGCAAATCCCCTAAACCACTTGCACAGTACGTGAAAACAAACGGGGGGCGACATGCAGCTTGATCTTGACTTTATCCGCAGCCAATTTCCGGCCTTTTCCGAACCCGCACTTGCGGGGCAATCGTTTTTCGAAAATGCGGGCGGCAGTTTTACATGCCGTCAGGTGATTGATCGTCTGTTTCGCTTTTATAATGAACGCAAGGTGCAACCCTATGCCCCCTATGACGCCAGCCGTTTGGGAGGCGAGGAAATGGATGAGGCGCGTACGCGCCTGTCCGCGATGATGGGGGTTCATGAAGATGAGCTAAGCTTTGGTCCCTCGACCACGCAGAACGTTTATGTCTTGGCAAAGGCCTTTGGCGAATGGATGAACGAAGGCGATGCAATCATCGTCACCAACCAAGATCACGAGGCCAATTCAGGCGCATGGCGGCGTTTGGCCGATCGCGGGATCGAGGTGCGCGAATGGCAGATCAATCCCGAAACAGGGCGGCTTGACCCAAGTGATCTGATGAATTTGTTGGATGATCAGGTGCGTTTGGTGTGTTTCCCGCATTGTTCAAACGTCGTGGGGGAAATCAACCCCGTTGTGGAAATCACCGCACTGGCCCATGGGGCGGGGGCGTTTGTCTGTGTGGATGGGGTCAGTTATGCGCCCCATGGCATCCCAAATGTTGGGGATATGGGGCCAGATATTTATATGTTTTCGTCCTATAAAACCTATGGACCGCATCAGGGGATCATGGTGGTGCGCCGTCAATTGGCAGAATTGCTGCCCAATCAGGCCCATTCTTTTAACGGCGACAGTCTGTACAAAAAATTTACGCCCGCAGGACCCGATCATGCACAGGTTGCGGCCTGTGCGGGGATGGTAGATTATTTTGATGCGGTGGCCGCCCATCATGGTGGCGCAGATTTATCCGCACCCGAACGCGGAGCCCTGGTCCACACCCTGTTCCGAGAGGCCGAAATTGCCCGCATGGAACCGCTGATGGAATTTTTGCGTGGTCGCAATGATGTTCGTGTTTTGGGCCCTGTGGACAGTGTGGCGCGCGCGCCAACAGTCGCCTTGGACATCGGGCGCAATGCAGAAGAGTTCGCCGCAACTCTTGCGACCGCAGGGATCATGGCGGGGGGTGGTGATTTTTACGCCGTGCGCCCTTTGGCGGCCATGAACGTGAACCCTGAACATGGTGTTTTGCGCCTGAGCTTTGTCCATTACACGAGTGATGCAGATATTGCGAAATTGATTGAGGCCTTGGGTACGCATCTATAACCCCAAAATTGTGATGCAAAGCACCTGAAATTATTGATCTACTTCGCTGTGGCTGCGTACACATGTTATGACGAACTCAGCAACAATTTACTGGATCCGCCGCGACCTGCGGCTTGGTGACAACCCCGCTTTGGTTGAGGCGATCAACCGTGGCGGCCCTGTAATTCCCGTCGTAATCAATGACGATATTCAAAGCGGGCTTGGCGCGGCCTCGGCCTATCGTATGTCCATGGGGTTTGAGGCCATGGATAAATCACTGCGCGCGCTTGGATCGCGCATCATTTACCGCAGTGGCAATCCTGTCGATGTGTTGACGGAGTTGGTGCGTGAAACAGGGGCGGATGCGGTCTATTGGTCGCGCCTATATGATCCAGAAAGTGTTGAACGCGATACCAAGGTTAAAGCCACGCTTAAGTCAGATGGGATTGATGCCAAAAGCGTGTCGGGCCATCTGATGTTTGAGCCATGGACGGTGGAAACCAAGGCCGGCGGGTTTTTCCGTGTCTACACACCGTTCTGGCGTGCGGTTTCGGGGCGGGATGTTGCGACACCGTTACCTGCGCCAACAAAACTTCCATCCCCTGACACATGGCCGCAAAGCGAACATCTGTCGGATTGGACCATGGGAGCGGGCCTGCGCAGTGGGCAGGCTGTTCTGAGCCAGTACCTAAGTGCAGGCGAAGATGTCGCGCAGGATATCCTGTTTCAATTCATCGAAAAGCGCGTTGATCACTATGCCACAGGGCGTGATTTGATGGGGGTTAACGGCACCTCGCGTCTGTCGCAGTTTTTGACGCTGGGTGAAATTAGTCCGCGTCAGGTGTGGCATGTGGCCCGTCAGGCGTTGATGCAGGGCGCCGCAGATGCGGAGGCCTTTATCAAACAGCTGGTCTGGCGTGAATTTGGGTATCACCTGATGTATCACACGCCACGTATCACAACAGGAAACTGGTCGGAAAAATGGGATCATTTTCCATGGCAAGAGGATGAAGATCATCCACATGTGTTAGCCTGGAAACAGGGACGCACTGGCATCCCATTGATCGACGCGGCCATGCGCGAAATCTATGTGACGGGTTATATGCACAATCGCGGACGGATGAATGTTGGTTCCTATTTAACCAAGCATTTGTTGACGCATTGGCGCATCGGACAAAAATGGTTTGAGGAGTGTTTGGTGGATTGGGACCCTGCGCTAAATGCTCTCGGCTGGCAATGGGTCGCGGGATCAGGTCCCGATGCAACGCCCTATTTCCGTGTCTTTAATCCTGACACGCAAGCCAAAAAATTTGACGATGGCGGTGCCTATCGCAATGCATGGATTGCCGAGGGGCAAAGGAATGCGCCCAAAACGGCCTTGGATTTTTATGAGGCAATCCCACAGGCGTGGAATTTGCGCCCTGACATGCGCTATCCCGATCCGATTGTTGATCTGTCTACTGGGCGCAACCGTGCCTTAGAAAGCTATAAGGCGCGCACGTTTTAGCGCGCCTCATTTTGCCCTAGGCAAGCGGGTTGGAACCCTCTACACCGCGATCACGATCATCAGATGGGGGCGGATATGCCATCAATGTTTTTCTAT
>CAXACF010000229.1:0-3853 GCA_963967125.1 uncultured Rhodobacterales bacterium
AGACTAATCGCGTATGATCCAGCCCACGCCCGTCCCGAAGGGCGGGGGCTTCGTTGCCTCAGCCCTGTTAACCGCCCACGGGCGTGTGTCTGATGCGGGACCTACTGCCATTTGGCATAATTCGATTGAATGGCGGCAATGCGGTCTTGGGCCTTTGGGTGACTAAGCAACCATGCAGGGGATAACCCTGTATTGCCCGTCAGCTTATCTAATTTTTCAAACAGGCTCATCTGTGACTCAACCGATAGGCCCGATTGCAGCAACAACGCGGTCGCATAGGCGTCCGCCTCAAACTCATCACTACGTGAGAGTTTGGCCATAAGCCGACTGCCCAAACCATTCGCAATAATCCCACCGATCCCAGGCAAAAACCGCGATAGGATCGCGCCCAAGGCGACGCGCATCGCGTTTTGCCCCGAAAAATCAATCATCCGTTTGCGCGAATGGCCCAAGGCCACGTGGCCCAATTCATGGGCAATGACGCTGGCGATTTCGCCTGCGCTGACCTCGCCCAATTTGTATTTGTCGATGAAACCTTGGGTGATAAATACGCGCCCATCGGGTGCGGCCAATCCGTTTATTGTTGGGATGTCCTGAACATAAACGGGGATATCGCGCACCTGCATTGCGCCTGCCATTTTGTCGATCTGCGTTTGCAATTCCGCATCCTGCAGGCGCGATGATGTTTGATCCAACTGACGGTTCAATCGCCAAGCAGAAAAGCGAAACATAACAAGCGCATAGATCAACGCAAGAAGGATTGGACCAAGCTGTAGCATATAGAAGATATGGGATGTTCAAACACGCTTGTCTAGGGTTGGCGACATGTTTTGCCCTATCGGACCAGCGCGCGCATCCCGTTTTCGATCCCATTCAACGTGAGTGGATACATTTCATTTTCAAAAATGGTTTTGATCATGCCAATGGAATGGGTGTACTCCCAATGCCGTTCGGGAATGGGGTTTAACCAAATATGCGATGCCCATTGTTCGCGCGCACGTTCTAACCACACCTGACCCGCTTCGGCGTTCCAATGTTCGTTCGCCCCCCCTGCATAGGCGATTTCATAGGGTGACATGGATGCATCGCCAACAAAGATGCATTTGTAATCGGGTCCATAGGTGCGCAGGACGTCATGCGTCGGGGTTTGTTGATCCCAACGGCGGTGGTTGTCGCGCCACACCCCTTCATACAGGCAGTTGTGGAAGTAGAAATATTCAAGGTGTTTGAATTCTGTACGTGCGGCCGAAAACAGCTCTTCCACCAATTTGATATAGGGGTCCATGGACCCGCCCACATCCAAAAACAACAATACCTTCACTGCATTACGTTTTTCGGGACGTGTTTGCACATCCAGATAGCCGTGTTCCGCAGTTGCGCGGATTGTGCCATCGATATCTAATTCCTGATCGGCCCCATCACGCGCCCATTTGCGCAGGCGTTTCAAGGCAACTTTGATGTTGCGCGTGCCCAGTTCAATACTGTCATCCAGATTTTTGAATTCGCGTTTGTCCCACACTTTGACCGCGCGTTGATGGCGTGATTTGTCCTGCCCAATGCGCACACCTTCTGGGTTATACCCATAGGCGCCAAAGGGGGATGTGCCCGCCGTGCCGATCCATTTGCTGCCCCCTTGATGGCGACCCTTTTGTTCGGCCAACCGTTCGCGCAGTTTTTCCATCAGCTTATCAAATCCACCCGCGGATTGGATTTCGGCCATTTCCTCGGGGCTGAGGTGTTTTTCAGCCAGCTTTTCCAACCATTCACGCGGAATATCGACGGCGTTCAAAACGTCATCCGTGGAAATTTTCTCAAGCCCCGAAAAGCTTGCGGAGAAGGCGCGGTCATAGCGATCAAGGTGACGTTCATCCTTGACCATGATGGTGCGACCCAGCAGATAAAAGGTGTCAATGTCGTATGTAGCAAGCCCAGTATTCAAAGCCTCAAGAAACCCAAGATATTCCCGCAACGATACGGGAACACCAGTGTTCCTAAGGTTTTCAAAAAAGGGCAAAAACATTGCGGCCTAGATGATTGTACGATCAGCGATGACAGTCAGGATAAGGCCCAATAGCCCAAAAGCAAGGGCATAAACAAAGGCATAATGCAGAATGTCTGTTACTTTGCCTTTGCGTTTACGTGCGATTAGGGCGCCAGAAATCGCGCCAATCAATGCAAGAATTAGATACATACCTAGCCATTTCGACGGTTAAGCGGGTTCAATGCCTGAATTTCCCGCAGTTTGGTTTTCAGATGCTTTTCTGATCCAAACCCGTATCGTGCCCAGTTCAAACTGTCCAGCCTAACAATGCGTGCCTCAGATGCACGTCCCGTCAATTCCAAAGCTTCGGCGCGTAGGAACATCAACGTGGACAGCAATGCTGCGTTTTCTTCTTCGTAGGCTGCGTCCAAATAGGGGGCAAGTGTCACAAGCGCCTCTTGGCCCTTGCCATATGCGATTTGATAGGACGCCAACTGCACGGCGGTATGCGCCGCATAAAGGTTGGTTTGCGTGGATTGACGGAACATTTTATCCGCGGCTTCGAACATGCGGAATGCCTCATCCGGGTTTGCACGCTGAACGATGCGTCCCATGGCAAAATAGCTAAAGCCCAAGCGGTGGTCGTTGTATTTTGCGGCCTGCGCGAGGTTTAAGGCGCGCGTGGCGGCCCCCATGCGATCCCCTGCGGGCGTTCCTGGTCCCAGTGCGGTTTGGATTTCCTTGATCCAGGCGCGGGATGTTGGGGGCAGGGCGCGATAGGCGACACCTTCACCTGCGGGATTGATACGGCGCAAAATTGCGGGCAAACGTGCGGCCACCTCGGCGCGGGTCATTCCGCTGCGCAATTCAGGGGCATAGGTTGCACGCAGCACCATCATATCGAAATCCGTCAGGATGGTGTGAATGTTGTCATCATTAAAGACAGAGTTTGGCAAACGATACAAATCGTTTAGCGGGCCCAGACCTTGGGCAAATTCTTCGTGTAGACAGTCGCGTATTTCCTGTGGGCTGGCATCAGACGGAATAAATAGGGACACCATCCGTCGTTCCGTTTGTGCAGACCAACTGGTTTTCGCGGTTTTGCGAGAGGCTTTGAAATCCTCTAAGTCAACGACATTTGGTGCCACAAAACAGGCCGCCATGGGCAAAGTACTTTGAATTTTTCGGCGTGACACGGCGTGCACATTTACGTTCGCCTGATCCGCACTGGTGTAATAGATGTCCAATTTCGCCTCATCTTGAAGGCGGTGGATCAACCGATTTAATTCAGAGGGCAGGGATTGCGGTACCTTACCCGTTAGGCGGACGGAAATTGGCCCTTCAAATCGTGTGAATACGGGAAGGTTGCGGCCACTTTCCAATGAAAATGACAAATCCATAAAGTCCCGTGCTAAATCTTTGTTTGACGTTGTCACCTTGCGGGATGGCGATACGGGGAAAGGGTTTGTTACAAAATCACTATATACGGACGAATTTTGCCGCGTTGTCACATCATCGTTTGATGCTGGCATACAGGCGCCAAGTACCATTGAAAAAACCAGGGCAGCTCGCTTCATACCGTTTTATTCCATCCTGTCACTGCCCATACCGATCCCACACCAGCACAAGCACGGTTAAATGCAACACATTCCCCAATATGCGCGTTCCAGGATAAGATATATTTGGCGAGTTGGACCAAATTGTGGCTCACTTTAGATGAATTATGATTTGATTAAGGTAACTTTAGTCATAATCAATGCGTGCCACAATGACCTATGCGGATATGTGAATAATCCGTTAGCGTCGTGACATAAACGCCAATCGGAAGAGCACACGTCTGAACTCCAGTCACATACGACCATCTCGTATGCC
>CAXACF010000230.1:0-3850 GCA_963967125.1 uncultured Rhodobacterales bacterium
ACATATGCCAAAAAGATTGAAAAGGCCGAAGCACGCGTTGATTGGTCCGCACCTTCTGAAATCGTGGATCGTCAGATCCGTGCACTTTCGCCTTTTCCGGGTGCGTGGTGTGAATATCAGGGGGAACGGATCAAACTGCTGACATCATCACTTTCTGATCAAAGCGGCCCAGCAGGACAAGTTTGCGGTGTCGAAAATGGATTAACCATTGCCTGCGGTCAGGGTACTGTTCGCGTGCAAAAACTGCAACGTGCTGGCAAATCTGCCCAAGATGCTGACACCTTTTTGCGTGGTTTAAATATCCCGATTGGAGCACAGTTGGATTAAAAATCGACTGCGATCCCTTTCTTTTCCCAATCCCCATACCGCACAGGTTCGGGCCCCTCGCGTCCGCCCAATTCTTTGGGAAGTTCCAGCTCTTTCGCTTTTTTGCGCCGTTCTTCGGCTTCGGCCAATGCGCGCTTGGCGGCTTCTGGTAAATCGTTTTGGTCACTCATTTACGGGTTTCCTCATGTGCTGTGGATTGATATACGCGCACATCTAGTGAAGGCAAGGATTGAATATATGGCTCGACCCGCTCCAACTGCGCGCTCTTCAGCGCTTCGGATACTGAACTCTGTTTTGGGTGAGGGTCGTTTGATGTCCGAGGTTTTGGGAACAGGCCTCCTTGATCCGCTGTCTGCCCCCGATCGTGCACGTGCGCAGCGATTGGCCAATGACACACTACGCGGAATGGAGCGTGCAGATCGCCTGTTAAATCGTCATTTGCGCAAACAACCACCCCTATCGGTGCGTAATGTGTTACGGTTGGCAACTGTCGAAATATGCATGGGTGGTGATGCCCATGGTGTCGTGAATGAGGCGGTTGCACTGGTTGGGCAGGATAAACGTACCTTTGCGATGAAGGGATTGGTTAACGCGATCCTGCGTAAGGTTGCGGACACAGGTCATGAACAATGGGAGTTGCTGCGCGCACCACGATTGCCTAAATGGTTACGCGTTCCCTTGGTCGAGGCCTATGGGCCCGAACGTGTTGCCGCAATTGAAACTGTCCAATTTGGCACGCCACCCTTGGACATAACACCAAAAGACACGGGACAGATCGAACATTGGGCAAAGGAACTTGGCGGTCAGATCGTCATGGGCGGCAGCATTCGCATGACCAATGCGGGACAAGTTTCGGCGCTGCCTGGGTTTGCCGATGGATCATGGTGGGTACAGGATGCGGCGGCGGCACTGCCCGTGCGATTGTTGGGTGATATTTCTGGAAAAACGGCCATTGATTTGTGCTGTGCGCCGGGTGGTAAAACCATGCAGCTTGCCGCCGCGGGTGCCAAGGTTATGGCCGTTGATAATTCACAACCGCGCATGGGCCGCGTGAAAGAGAACTTGGAACGTACAGGCTTGGCCGCGCGCACGAAAATCAAGGACGCGCTGCAAACCGTTGGGGAATTTGATGTTGTCGTTTTGGATGCGCCCTGTTCTGCCACAGGAACAATGCGCCGCCACCCTGATCTGCCCCATGCCAAGGACGGTTCCGATTTCGGGGCATTGATCGAACTGCAATCCCAACTGCTAGATCATGCCATCGGCTTGTTGAAACAAGGTGGCCGGCTGGTGTACTGCACATGTTCCTTGTTACCCGACGAAGGCGAATGTCAGGTGGAAGAGGCGCTTGCGCGACATCAAAATCTGCAGATTGATCAAGTAGCAATGGATGTGGATTTCATCGATCCGCAAATGCGCAGCGACGAAGGCGGTCTGCGTCTAACCCCTGATATGTTAGGGGATCAAGGTGGCCTTGATGGTTTCTATATCGCGGTTTTAACAAAAACCTAACACTGTCAATTTTTGGACGATGACAGACGCAAACCTGCTGGCTATAGTGCCAGCAAGAGGGATGCGATATAAATGGCACCAGCAGGGAATTTATCACAGCGATATCAACGGGCTATGCATAGATTGCAGGCGCGTCGTGCTGGTTTTTACAAACCCGCAACGGGCTTTGTTTCCCAACCAGAGCCCAGATCTATTGGGAGCTTTGCCAAGGGTCGGCAATTGGCCGCTGGTAATATCATGCTGGCAGGACATTTGATTGAGGCGCCCAATGCGATGTTGTGGGACATCGATCCCCCAGATTTGATGTTTGCGCAGGATGCGCATGGATTTGCGTGGTTGGATGATTTGGCCGCAGCAGGCGACATAAATGCGCGTAAACTGGCCCAAGATTGGGTGTTCGGCTGGATTGAACGATATGACACTGGACGTGGGGCAGGGTGGTTGCCTGATCTCACAGGGCGGCGGTTGATCCGTTGGATTCATCATGCACTGTTCATTCTGCAGGGTCGAACTCCTGACGAGTCCGAAAGATTTTTCCGTGCGTTGGGTCGCCAGACGATTTTTTTGGCGAAACGCTGGTCGGCAACAACGCATGGTTTGCCAAGGTTTGAGGCCCTGACGGGTTTGATATATGCGGGCCTGTCACTGACAGGAATGGAACAATATGTTCAGCCCGCCACGCGGGCCGCGGCCCGTGAATGTCGTTCCCAGATCGACGAAACGGGCGGCATCCCAACACGCAATCCCGAAGAATTGCTTGAGGTGTTTACATTGCTGACCTGGTCGGCAACAGCGTTGAAAGAGGCGGGATGGACCCCCGCCGAATCCCATCAAAAAGCCTTGCGCCGCATGGCGCCCACCTTGCGTACCCTGCGCCATTCTGATGGTGGACTTGCGCGGTTTCATGGGGGTGGGCGTGGATTAGATGGCCGATTGGACCATGCATTGTTGCAGTCGGGTAATCGTGACATGAATTCCGATGGATTGGCCATGGGATTTGCGCGTCTCTCCTCGGGGCGCACCTCGGTTATTGTGGATGCCGAAATCCCTCCACAAGGGCGCGCGGCGGTAAATGCGCATGCCTCAACACTCGCCTTTGAAATGACATCGGGTAGACGCGCGGTCATTGTGAATTGTGGATCGGGGGATACCTTTGGCGAAGATTGGCGCAGCGCAGGGCGCGCGACACCGTCGCATTCGTCCTTGTATATTGAAGGACAATCAAGCGCACGTTTGGGGCGCAAATTGTCATACGGTGGGATTATCCGAGAGGTTTTGGTCGAAGGGCCCAAACAGGTTCCGATTGAAATGACACACGGCCTTGATGCCATTTCATTCAACGGGGCGCATGATGGGTATGTTGCCAAATATGGATTGACGCATGTGCGAGAGTTACAATTGTCATTGGATGGACGCGAATTATCAGGTGAGGATCTATTGATCGCCATTGAAGAGCGCCACAAAAAAACCTTTGAACGCGCATTAGAGGCGGGCAAGCTGGAAGGTATCTACACGCAAATCAAATTTCACCTGCATCCAGAAGTTGATGCTAATCTGGATTTAGGGGGGAATGCCGTATCGCTTGCGTTAAAAAGCGGCGAGGTATGGGTTTTCCGTCATGACGGGGTGGCGGAATTGTCCGTTGAACCCAGTGTTTATTTGGAACGTGGGCGGCTACAACCACGCGCGACAAAACAGATCGTTTTATCTCGGCGCATAATGGAGTATGGAACGCGCACGCGCTGGTCACTGGCCAAGGCACAGGACACGGCGCTGGCTGTTCGCGACACAATTCGCGAAGAAGTTAGTACCATAGGTTGACCCAAGGAAGACGACGAATGACGAACCTTTATCCCGTGCGCCGCGCGCTTATTTCTGTTTCTGATAAAACTGGATTGATTGATCTTGCCAAAGCGCTGAGCGCAGGCGGCATTGAAATCCTATCGACCGGAGGAAGTGCGAAGGCCATTCGCGATGCGGGAATTGATGTGCGCGATGTTGCGGATGTGAC
>CAXACF010000231.1:0-3850 GCA_963967125.1 uncultured Rhodobacterales bacterium
GATAGCACATGGGTTTTGGCGCACGATCAAAGCGTTTGATCAATTCATCTGTATGCGCGTCCGATCCTTCGATCCAAACCATCAGTGCAGATTGTGACAGGCATGACAGAACGGGATCATTGGGATCTGCAGGATCCACAACCTCGCAAATTGATCCACCGCTGTCACAGACAAAATGATCATAGCCATAGATGTGGCGCGCCCGTTCTATGAAATAGGGGGTATCCAACAGGGCTTCGACCTCGGCGCGGTGATGTTGTGCCTGACGCCTGCGATATTCTTCGATGGATAGGCCCCCTTTATCCGCGCGTCCGGGTTTTCCCAGATAGGTGGATAGGGGGGCAAGATTATCAAAGGTGATGTTGGATTTGATTTTTATGCTATCGCTCATCAACAGGTCGCGCAGAAACGGATTGCCCATCGCTTCGCGTTTGAAACTATCTTCGATGAATTCGCCCATGTAGCGGGTTCCAATGCGGTAATCGATGGAATAGTGAAACCAATCGCCTGACGCACGCAGCATATTTGAAACGTGGGTTTTCCCCAATCCTGACATGCCAAACAAAACGACACGCTTTTGCACGGCGTTTTGCCAATCCAGTGCGTTGTTGTAAATCATGACTGACCTCGGGTTTCATGAAGGATGTTGCTATAGTTGCCGACAAAGATCAAAACCGCACCGGCCAAAACCATAATGTCGAGCGCCTCACCATAAGCCAACATTCCGATGACTGCAATCACTGGCAGGCGGGCAAAATCCACAGGGATGACAACCGTGGCAGGCGCCAAGGCAAGGGCAGAAGTGATGCAAAAATGCGCCAACAGTCCACATAATGCGATGATCATAACATAGGGCAGGGCGCTCATTGATGGAACGGCAATATCCCCATCATATCCCGCACAAATCACCCCGAACACCGCCTGCATCACGGTTAGGTAAAATAAAACGCATGTCACGGTTTCTGTGCGGGTTAGTTTTTTGGTCATCAATGTGGTCCATGCGAATGCGACGGCCGATAAGGCGGCCGTTGTCACACCAAAGCTGATCCCAAATTCCCATGGGCGGGTGATGATCAAAATTCCCGCAAACCCCATTACCGCGGCCAGAACGCGCATGCGCGTTAATCGTTCACCCAAAACCATGGGCGACAGCAACAGCACCCAGAGAGGGTTCGTAAATTCCAGTGCAAAAAGCTGCGTCAGTGGGATCACCGTAACCGCATAAAACCAAAGGTTCTGCCCCGTAAAATGTGCCAAATTACGCGTAAAATGGGTTCCCATGTGCCGCCGTGTGATTTGCCCCAATGTGCCGAAATGCCACCCCAGTGCCAAAACCACGCGATCCCGACAAAGCTGCGGTACATCATGATTTCAAATGTATCGAGTTCAAAGCTGACTTCGCGCCCTGCAACGGCCATCGCGGAAAAGGAACCAATCGCGCCCGTCATATAGGCCACGGCCTTGGGTATATTTTGTGTGCTCATGAAATCTCCTGACTGTAGGTTCAGAAAGGAAGTTTCCGTCAGCGAAAGTCAAGTGAATTCAATCAATACGTTCCGTGATGGGCGTGTATCCAGGTATAGATTTCATGTCGTCAAGCCAGCGAGTAATCGCAGGATATTTCTGCAATTCAAATCCACCCTGATCCGCAACATGGGTATAGGCGAACAGGGCGATATCCGCGATGCTGGGATCATCTCCGCCAAAAAATCCGTGTTTTGCAAGGTTGTGTTCCATCACGTTCAGCGCATGCGCCCCATGTATATGGCACTCTTTATATTCCGCCATGCGTTCGGCAGGCATTTTTTGATAATACTGGATAAACCGCGCCACCGCGATAAAGGGTTCGTGACTGTATTGCTCAAAAAACAACCACTCATATGTTTTGGCGCGTTTGATCCCTGATGGTGGAAGCCATGGGGTGCCTTCGGCCAAAAAGCCCAAAATCGCATTTGATTCAGCAAGTGTGTTACCATCGTGTAGGGTTACGAATGGGATTTTTCCATTGGGGTTCAATTTTCTGAAGACGGCTTTGTGCGTGTCCCCTGCCAAAACATCAATATCCACCCAATCGTGGTCGATTTTCAAAATTGAACAGAATAACTCAATCTTATAACAGTTCCCTGATGAACGGTCTCCAAAAACCTGCATACCAATTCCCTTAACAAAAATTATCCGACCAATTTGAACCTTTAAAATCAATCCAAATTATGCGTTTACTGTGGCGTGGCATGGCGCGCAGGTAAAGAGTAAAGGACGTGGAAAATGGAATTTTTGTTTGAACAGGCTACTCCAATTCCTCATCACGCGCTGGCGGCTTTTGCTGCGGTGATAATAGGTGGTGTTCAATTGTGGATGCGCAAAGGTGGGCGCGTTCACCGCATTATGGGGTACATTTGGGTGGCCCTGATGGCGATTGTTGCGCTAAGTTCATTTTTTATCCACGAAATCAAAATGTTTGGCGCGTTCAGCCCGATTCATTTGCTTAGCATTTTCACACTGTGGTCCCTGTATATGGCGATCCGCGCGGCAAAAGACCGTCGTATAAATGCACACCGTCGCTGGATGCAGAACCTATATGTGATGGCGTTGCTGATCACTGGGGCATTCACATTGCTGCCGGGGCGCACAATGCACACAGTTCTGTTCGGAGGCTGATTATTCACGCCAAATGGGGACCATCGCGCTCCACACGCCATCGCGCAGAAATCGATGATAGAGCGCGGCTGCGATGTGCAAACCAATCAACCAATAACTGGCCGTGACGGATGTTTCGTGGATAAAAAGTGCAACGCTGATCAAAATGCTCTCTGGCCCTGATAGTGTGTATAGTGCACCGATGATGAGACCAGAGGCCGCAATCAACCCCACCGACACATACATCCCGTAATGCACAACCTTGGCCCCAAGCTTTTGCAAGGCATGTGTGTTTTCAGGCAAGGCCGAGGATTGCATGCGCGTCATATAGAAAAAACGCGCCCCAAGAAGGATTAGAAAGAGTGCCGCAAAAATCACCTCAAACCGCAAAAGGGCGCCATCGGCCAATTGGCTGATGTTATCCACCTGTTTGTAAATCCCATAGGCAAAGACCGCCACAAAGCCCCAGTGAAAGAGTTTGCCCAAAAAGCTATAACGCGCCGCTGGCGCTGGTGTTCCCGATTGTTGCATACAATATCCCCTTGTTTTGCCGACACATCACGATGCTAATCTAGGAAATGAGGTGTAAGAATATAACCCCGCGCATTGACATGGGCCGCCACTTTGCGCCTATGGTGCAACAAATTCAGGAGGTGCATGTGAAAAAGATTGGCATTTTGGGTGGAATGTCTGCCGCCTCAACGCAGATATATTATCAAACACTCTGTTCGCTTACGCAGTCGGAATTGGGTGGTTTGCATTCCCCCAATCTCTTGATCCGATCTGTGGATTTTGCACCGCTTGCCCAGCATATGAACGATGGAAATTGGGCGGCCATTGGCGATGTGTTACATGTCGAGGCGAAATTGCTGGCCGCAGGTGGGGCAGAGTTGATCGTTTTGGCAACAAACACGATGCACAAACTTAAGGATCAAATCATGCAGGGCATTGATTTACCTTTCATTCATATCGCCGAGGCCACAGCCGCCGCGGTTTTGGCAGGTGGTTCAGCGCGCCCCGCATTTTTCGCAACAAAATTCACGATGAAAGAGGCGTTTTATCTGGATGTTTTGCGCGACAATGGCCTGGATCCAATTGTGCCAAATACCACAGAACAGGACCTGATAAACGATATTATTTTTGACGAGTTGTGCAAAAATATCGCCACACCCGAAAGTGAATCTGCCTATTTGGTCATTTTGAAAAGCCTAAA
>CAXACF010000232.1:0-3847 GCA_963967125.1 uncultured Rhodobacterales bacterium
GCCGCCGTGTTGTTTGGGATGGGCATTGCCTGGATCCAAACCTGGACTTATGGCACGCCCGATGTAAAACGTTTGCACAGTTTTGCAGAGACATTGGATTGGTATTGGGTGGTTCTAATCCCAACGATTGGTGGCGTGGCCACGGGGTTAATATTTCACTATTTAACCGATGATGGCCGCGTGCGATCTGTGGCAGATGTAATCGAAGGGGCTGCCCTGCATGATGGCCGTGTCAAAGGGAAAGAGGGATTGGCCTCGGCCGCCGCAAGTTTGATCACCCTGTCCACAGGCGGTTCCACAGGACGCGAAGGGCCCGCGGTGCATATCGCGGCGATGATTTCCAGCAAGGTCTGTGAATGGGTGAACGCGCAGGGGATCAGGGCGCGTGATTTGTTGGGGTGCGCCACAGGTGCCGCGGTTGCGGCCAGTTTCAATGCCCCCATCGCTGGCGCGCTTTTCGCACTTGAGGTGATCTTGCGGCATTTTGCGCTGCATGCTTTTGCACCCATTGTTATCGCCTCTGTTGCAGGGGCGGTGGTGCATCAAATGGCCTTTGGGGATCAGGTTGAATTTAATCTACCCCTTGCCCCTGATTTGCAATTTTACGTCGAACTGCCCGCCTTTATGGGGCTGGGGTTGGTTTCGGGTCTTGTGGCAGTGATTTTGATGCGCTCCATCTTTTTGGCGGATGTGGTCGCATCGGGTATCCAAGAGCAGCTGACCTTGCCGCGCTGGCTGCGTCCGGCGGTTGCGGGTGTGTTCCTGGGTCTTATCGCGACACAGTTTCCTGTGATCATCGGGGTGGGATACGAAACCACCTTTGCGGCGCTGTCTGGTAATTTGATCCTGTCGCAGGCGATATTGTTTTGCATGATCAAGGTTGTTGCCGTGTCGATCACGATGGGGGGGCGCATGGGGGGTGGTGTATTTTCCCCATCGCTGATGGTTGGGGCGCTATTGGGATTGTCATACGGAATAATCGCGACGTCCTTTGTTCCGTCAATGTCTGGATCAGTTTCCCTTTATGCCCTTGCAGGGATGGCAGCGGTTGCCGCCGCTGTGTTGGGCGCGCCGATTTCAACGACATTGATCGTGTTTGAAATGACGGGGGATTGGCAAACGGGATTGGCCGTTTTGGTCACGGTGTCATTGGCAACTGCGCTGTCATCACGCTATGTGGATCGTTCGTTTTTCCTAACCCAGTTGGAACGCCGCAATATTCATGTTGCCATTGGCCCGCAGGGGTATCTGCTTGAGCTGGTGCGCACAGATGCCACCATGCGCCCGATTGACGAGGCGGCCCAAGCAGATTGGGATTTGGTGGAAAAGGGACACTATGTCAGTGCCGCAGGCACATTAAACACCGCAATGACCGTGTTTGAACGTACGCGCGCGGCCTATCTACCCGTGGTTAAGGTGGGTGGTGAAACCGCCCCCTCGCAAATCGTGGGACGGCTGCATGAGGTTGACGCATTACGCGCCTATAACAAGGCGCTGTCCGATGCCGCCGAGGAAGAGCACAGCTGATTAAATTTGTTCAACCGCGACTTGGTTCTGTGTGTAAAACGCGATATGTCCTGCGATCGCTTCCATCCCTGCAATCGGCGTTTCATAGCTCCATCCCATATTGGCAAGGGTTTGGGATTTTGTGACGATGGAATAATAGGTCGCACTTCCTTTGTAGGGACAGATGCTTGTTTGATCTGTTTGGTCAAGAAAGGCCATCGCCAAGTCAGATTTTGGGAAATAGATCACGGGGGGCAAATCGCCTTCGATCAATTCGATGGCATTTTTGCTTTCGCCAATGACAGCACCGCCTGCGCGAACGCTCCAAGTGCCTGTGGCGGGGCGTGTTGTAATGTGGTCTGACATGGCGGTTCCTCTCTTCATCATTGGCGAACCCAAACCATGTCACTGTAACGATATTATGTCACAGCGGTTGGGTCGCATCCCGCAACCATACCTGTTCCGCCGCAGTTAGGCGAGGATGAATTTTGTCGCGGCATGTTTGGTGATAGGAATTGAGCCATTCAATTTCGTCACTGTTTAGTATTTCACGCAGGATCATGCGGCGATCAATAGGCACATACGTCAGTGTTTCAAACTCAAGCAGATTGGTCAAATTGCCATCTGGCTGATCAGGGGCCGGGACAACAATCAATAGGTTTTCGGTGCGGATGCCAAAATGCCCCTCACGATAAAATCCGGGTTCATTGGACAGGATCATACCAGGCTCGAAGGGAAGCGTGGAACGGCGCGATAGGTTTTGTGGACCTTCATGCACCGACAGAACGTGCCCCACACCATGGCCAGTGCCATGTTGATAATCTTGACCCGCGGACCAAAGGGCGGCACGCGCAAAGGCATCAATGTCGCGTCCCGAAATACCATGGGGAAAGCGTAGGCGCGAAATGGCAATCATCCCCTTTAACACGCGAGTAAAGGCACGCTTGACCGCGTCTGATTGATCCCCAATTGCAAGGGTCCGTGTAATGTCGGTTGTGCCGTCCTGATACTGCGCGCCGCTATCCACCAAATAAACTTCGCCTGCGTTCAATGTTCGATTGCTATCAGTTGTGACGCGATAATGGGGCAGGGCTGCGTGGGGGCCTGCGGCAGAAATCGTATCAAAACTAATTTCATCCATCAGCGGATCTTGGCGGCGAATTTCCTCAAGCCGCGTGGCCGCATCAATTTCTGTCAACGTGCCATGTGGTTGTGCATCAAGCCATGCTAAAAACCGACACATCGCTGCCGCATCGCGCAAATGGCTTTCGCGGGCGCTGTTCAATTCTGTTGCGTTTTTGCAGGCCTTTGGAAGGCTAACGGGATCGGTTGATAAGATCGCGTTGTCGGACAATGCATGCGAAATTGCATAGGGAACGCTGCCTGCATCTAGGCGCATAGATCCCTGAAAAGATGAAATATATTCGGATATTTCATCTGGATCACGAAGCGTCACTTTGTTGCCCAAGTGCACACGGATATCTTGGGCCTTTTGGGCATGCATAAACAGATCGACACGCGCATCATCATGCAATACTGCAAAACCATGAACCACGGGATTATGTGCCACATCCTGACCGCGAATATTAAGTAACCAACAAATGCTGTCGGGTAAGGATATGAACGCAGCAGCATGTCCTGCGGATTTTAACTCTGCCGCCAAACGGGTGCGTTTGGCGTGATGTGTTTCGCCTGAAAGGTGGTCGTCAAAGACCCGTGCCAGCCCCATGGGCGGCGCTGGTCGGTTCTGCCAAATAGGATCAATCAAATTGTCGACAGCCCGCAATGTGACGCCCGTGCCCCGTAGATCATGTTCCAGTGATTTGATTTCACGGGCGCTGTGCAGCCATGGATCAAATCCCACGATGCCAGAGGCCAAGGTGTCCTTTAACCAATCCCCCAATTGCACTTCGGGCCAATCAACGGGGGTAAAGGGGGCGCGTGTTTGTTCCTTGACTTGGACGCGGTAGCGGCCATCAACAAAGACACCCGCAGCATCCTGCGTAACGGCACAAAACCCAGCTGACCCAGTAAACCCCGTAAGCCACGCCAAACGTTCATCAGCAGGGGCCACATATTCGCCCTGATGCACATCGGCGCGCGGAATTAGGAACGCATCAACACCAGATTTGCGCATCTGGTCCCGCAGCATGATCAGCCGTTCGGGCCCCTTTTCAGGTTCTGAGGAGGCTTCGAAACTTTGATACACCGCTTTATTCATTTTTTAACTCGCGCGTTTAATTCCCATGACACGTGCGCGTGCTCTTGGATCTTGATCAAAGAGTGCTGCCAACTGTTCTGTCATTGCGCCTGCCAATTGTTCGACATCTGTGATTGTGAC
>CAXACF010000233.1:0-3845 GCA_963967125.1 uncultured Rhodobacterales bacterium
ACGAGAGCGCGTGCCAACGGACCGCCGCAGCTATGCGCTTCATCCAACGGAGGCAGGTCGCGCACTTTATCGTGAAACAATTGATGCTGTCACGCAGCATGAGGCAAAATTGTTATCGGGGATCACGCCCGAGCAATTGGAACAGATGATTGCAACCTTGAAACTAATCGAATCTGCAAAAAAGGGACAGGCGTGATGAAGCGTACCTCAAACTTTAAACCCCATGATGTTTCAAGCGAACGACGCGGTGATGGGACCCTTTTGTTGCGCTCCAATGCCGAAATGGGCGATGTGGTTGATACCTCGGCTGATTGGCTGCATCGGTGGTCTGAAGAAGCGCCCGAACGCATATTTTTGGCCGAACGCAGCGGTGCGGGCTGGCGCGAAGAAACCTATCAATCCACCCTGCAAAAGGTGCGTGCCATTGCGGCGTCTTTGGTTGCGCGTGGGATGGGGCCAGATACCCCAATCCTGATCATGTCGGGCAATGGTGTGGATCATGGGTTGCTGACCCTTGCCGCGCATTATGTGGGGGTGCCCACTGCGCCAATTGCGGAACAATACGCCCTGATCCCTGCTGCGCGCGAACGTTTGGAACATGCAGTTTCATTGGTGAACCCGCGCATGGCCTATGTGGTGGATGCGGGCAAATTTGCCCATGCGATCACGATTGATGCACTTGCTGGCGTGGAAATTGTTGCCAGCGACGTGGGATCACAATCTGGTGTCACAGCTATGGACACCCTGCTGCAAGGGGACAGCGGCGTTGATATTGACGTAGCACGGGGCCAAGTAACCCCCGATAGCGTCGTCAAAATTTTGATGACCAGCGGATCAACCTCGGCCCCCAAAGGGGTGATGACCACACAGCGCATGATGTGTGTTAACCAAACCCAAATTGCTGATTCATTGCCGTTTTTGACCGAACGTCCACCCAGCGTTGTGGATTGGTTGCCATGGAACCACGTCTTTGGCGGATCGCATAATTTCAACATGATGCTGGCCAATGGTGGCAGCTTTTACATTGATGATGGCAAACCGCTTAAGGGATTGTTTGACCGCACGGTCGAAAATTTAAAGATGGTCACAGGCAGCTTGGTTTTTAACGTACCTGTTGGATTTGGCATGTTGCTGCAAGCCCTGAAATCAGATCAGGATTTGCGCCAAAGATTTTTCCAAGATTTGGATATGATCTTTTATGCAGGCGCCTCGCTTCCGCAGGATATTTGGCAAGGTTTGGAACAAATGGCCCTTGATGTGAAGGGGGAGGTACCCTTGATGACATCGTCCTGGGGGCTGACGGAAACCGCACCTGCAACGATGATCCAACAAGAACCGACTGATCGGTCGGGTGTGATTGGCGTGCCGATGTCGGGGGTGACGTTGAAATTGGTTCCAGAGGAAGACGGCCGCTATGAAGTGCGCGCCAAGGGTCCTAACATTATGCCAGGGTATTACAACGATCCAGAAAAAACCGCAGAGGCGTTCGATGACGAAGGATACTTTGTCACAGGGGACGCCATGGTGTTTGTGGACCCCGATAATATGAATGCTGGCATGCGGTTTGATGGTCGAATATCTGAGGACTTTAAACTGTTAACGGGGACATGGGTGCGTGCCACAGCACTGCGCATGTCACTCTTGGGTCATTTTGCGCCCCTTGCGGCGGATCTGGTGATTACGGGTCAGGATAAATCTGACATCGGTGTTCTGATCTTCCCGAATAAAGAGGCGATTGAAACGGCAGGACATGCCTTGGATGATGTGGATGGCATGCTATCTGATCCATCGCTTTTGAACGCGCTTCGGGATCGGTTGGCGGTATGGAATGCAGAAAATGCGTCCTCCTCAACACGGATCGCACGCGCGGCCTTCTTTGCCGAACCTGCATCCTTGGTTGATGCTGAAATCACCGCCAAAGGCAATTTGAATTTCCGCAAAGTTTTGCAGCGCCGCTCTGCAATCCTTGAACACCTCTATAACGGATCACATGACGCTGTGATCGTTCCAAAGGATTAGGATATGATTGATCTGGAAAACATTCGCGCGATTGATATCCATACGCACGCCGAAGAACCCTGTGGATGTCACGCAGATGATGGGTATGATGATCTACAGGCGACTATGGCACAGTATTTTCGCGCCCCTTGGAAACATCCCCCCACGGTTCCCGAAACCGCGCAGCATTACCGCGAACAAAACATTGCTGCGGTGATCTTTCCGGTCGATGCAGAACGTGAAACGGGATACCGTCGGTATGCAAACGAAGAGGTCGCTGAAATCGCCGCAGAAAATGATGACGTTCTAATCCCCTTTGCCTCAATCGATCCGCATAAGGGCAAAATGGGCCAACGCGAGGCACGTCGCCTTATCCGTGATTTTGGGATCAAAGGGTTCAAGTTTCATCCAACGATGCAGGGGTTCTATCCCAATGATCGCATGGCCTATGGCCTTTACGAAGCGATCGCAGAAGAGGGGGGCATCGCCCTGTTCCATACGGGTCAAACTGGCGTTGGATCGGGGATGCCCGGCGGAAATGGGATGCGCCTGAAATATTCAAATCCGATGTATATGGACGATGTCGCGGTTGATTTTCCTGAGATGAAGATCATCCTTGCCCACCCCTCGTTCCCTTGGCAGGAAGAGGCGCTGGCCGTGGCGCAGCATAAACCAAATGTCTATATTGATTTGTCAGGCTGGTCGCCAAAATATTTCCCAGACATTTTGGTGAAATATTGTAATTCAATCCTGCGCAAAAAGGTGTTGTTCGGCTCAGACTGGCCCATGATCACGCCGGAACGTTGGTTGTCAGATTTCGAAAAAATCGCGATCAAGGATGAATTGCGCCCCGATATCATCAAGGGCAATGCAGCGCGTCTGTTGGGGCTTGTGTAAATCACCATGACACCCTTTGTTGCACCGCTGGATGATATCCTATTTTCACTGCACCATGTCGCACGTGCGCCAATGGTCGCGGCATGGGATCACGATTTTGCCGCTGAAATCGGCAAACATTTTGCGGCCTTTGCCGAAGGCGAAATCGCCCCCATTGATGAAATTGGCGATCAAGAGGGGTGCCGATTGGAAAACGGGCGCGTCCGTTTGCCAAGTGGCTGCAAAGAGATGTATGCAGCCTATTGCGATCAAGGATGGCCGGGCCTTACTGCGCCCGAGGCTTTTGGCGGACAGGCTCAGGATGCGCTCATTCTGGCAATGACATCGGAAATGTTTTCGCCTCCTCTTTAAGGACAGTTAATATGTCATCACTAGTAATCATGCCAACTAATTTTTTTGTTTTATCAATTACAGCTGCTGAATTAAGATTGTAATTTTCGAAAAGTCTTCCAACTTCTTCTCTGTCCATGTCAACTGGAATAGTAACTTGGGACTCGAGCATAATTTCAACCATTTTAGTTTCACGAGGTGTTCTTAAAACTTTTGACGAAGGGACAGTTCCAAGAGGTTTAAATTCATTATCGATAATGTAAATTTCTAAAAATTGTTCAGGGAGATCTTTATTTTCTCTTAAATAATCAATTGTTTGTCCAACAGACCAATTGCTTGGAATAGCAGTAAATTCCCTCTGCATAATACGTGCTGCAGAGTCTTCTGGATAGCTTAAGCTTTCTAATAAGGCAAATCTATCATCTCCCTGACGCACTGATAAAAGTAATTCCAGAAGGATAAGGTCGCTCCTTGTCGTCTTTTCCCTTATAGGTTAAAACGTAATTATCTTCTAAGAGATAAGCTAAATCATAGTATTTCAAGAACGTACTAATGCTCGTGAAAGCATCCTCAGTATCATCCAAAAGTGGATTCTTACTTGAAAGTGGATTCTTTAACCC
>CAXACF010000234.1:0-3823 GCA_963967125.1 uncultured Rhodobacterales bacterium
TCCGGCGAGATCGTCCAAGTAACGGCAAATAACACGACTATCAAACAGGGTAGAGTTGTCATCCAATATCAAAGCTGGGATTTTACCCAATGGATTTGCAGAACGCGCATCCTCAGCGACGTTCAATGCCGTCGTTGCAACGGGTGTAAACGTAATCTTATCAGTTAAATTTCCCAAGTGTGCATATACTGCGACCTTCCGCACAAATGGGGACGCAGGTGAATAAATAAGTTTCATAATACTCTCCGCTGTTTTTCGTGATGTTAGCTCAAACCAACGCAATTGAAAGATTTATTGCGGCAGATCTTTCATCAATTTTGCAAGCGCTGGAACATGATCAGCCAAGGCCTTTGCGGCACCCAAGCGTGCTTGCTCTGGTTTGTTTTGACCCAGCTTCCATGTGCTGTGCAGTTCAGAGATTTCAAACTTAAACGGTAATATCTGACGCATCATTTTCGTTTTGACGTCATCAGTCATCTTTTCCATCGTCCAATTTGGCTTGGGATGCAATTTTGACTCAAATTGATCTGATAGACGGGCCAACAACGGTTCCAGGGCATCATCGGCTAACCGAACCAATTGACCTGTTAAATGGACGGCGACATAGTTCCATGTTGGCACTTGGTCGTCTATTCCGTACCAATCTGGAGAGATATACCCATCTGGACCGTTCACAATTAGTGTCGTCGGAACCTCTTCACCAACATCAACACGCGCCATTGGGTTGGATCGGACCAAGTGCAATTCAATGTACGATCGGCATGTCGATAGCAAAAAGGGAACATGTGAGACGACTGGCAAGCCACTGGTTGATTGGACAAGTGTTCCAAAACTGGTTTGTGACACCAATTCCCAACTATGTCCGCCTGATGTGTTTCTAAAGCTTGGATTTGGATGCATACGAATGCTCTAATTCTGATGTGGAAAATATGTTGGCGCGTCCCCGTTCGCCCATTTTGGATATTTGTCCATAATCGCCGCGAACCGAGCCGAATCCTTAAAATTCTGCAACCATACCTTAGTTTTTTCCCAAGGTTGCGCAGAAAACCAATCCAAATCCACATGCGCAAATTGTCGTATGAACGGCAATATCGCAAAATCAGCCAATTTGGGGTCTGGACCAAACAAATTTCCATCCAAACGCTGTTCCAATTCATGAATGAAACTTGACGCTGCATCGCGATTTTCAATTGGATCTATCTCGGGATACCTGTTCGGGTATTTGTACCGATCCAGCGCTTGTTTAAATGTACCATCGCATGTCGACATAAGCGAATAGCCCTCAGTCAGCATTTGCATCAGGTTCTCGGGATCGTTTTGCCCCAGCGCCCATGCCATGATCTGCAAACTTTCATCAACAATGCGTTCACCTACCTTTAGACAAGGCACAGTCGCAGTGGGTGATGTTTCTAAAAACTCAGGCGCCTTATCGCGCAGAATAATTTCACGCAGCTCAACTTGAATTCCGCTGCTTGCAATCGCAAGGCGTGCGCGCATCGCATAGGGGCATCGGCGAAAACTATATAAAATAGGATAGGTCATGGTGTTACGGGCAATGCAAACACCTTGCCATTTACAATATCCGTGATTTGGGCTGTGACTATTTCACCTTCCTGTTGCGAAGCATCGAAACATACCTCTGTAAATTGCTCGGTTCGCCCCATGTTGGGGTTTTCCATCAACACCGCGTGGACCTTGCCAACCTGATCACGCAAATGTGTCTGTACTTTTTCATCACCCTTTTGCCGGAGTATCGCGGCACGTTCCTTAACCAGCCTACCATCAACCGCTGGCATGCGTGCCGCAGGCGTTCCCTGACGCGCAGAATAGGGGAAGACGTGTAGCCAAGTTAGATCACACTCGTCCACCAACTTCACCGAGTTTTCAAAGTGGGCTTCGGTTTCGGTTGGAAAGCCCGCGATGATATCCGCACCAAAAATCATATCAGGGCGTAATTTGCGCGCCTCTTCACAAAATTGAATGGCATCATCTCTTAGGTGCCGACGTTTCATGCGTTTCAGGATTAGGTCATCACCATGCTGCAAACTTAGATGCAGATGCGGCATCAAACGCGGTTCTGTTGCGATGGCCTGCATCAGGTTTTCATCAACCTCGATTGAATCAATCGAACTAATCCGAAGCCTGTTCAAATCAGGGACCAATTTAAGAATACGCATAACCAGATCACCCAACTTTGGGGTGGCAGGCAAATCAGCGCCCCAACTGGTCAAATCAACACCCGTCAGAACAACTTCGTTATATCCACTGTCCACAAGCCGTTTGATTTGATCAACCACAACCCCCGCTGGAACAGAACGCGAATTTCCGCGGCCAAAGGGTATGATGCAAAATGTACAGCGATGATCGCAGCCATTTTGAACCTGAACATATGCACGGCTACGCGTACCAAAACCATCAATCAAATGTTCTGCTGTTTCAGTGACGGACATAATGTCATCAACTTGCACGCGTTCGGTTTGACCAATGAAACCGTTTGATAGGCCACGCCATGTATCCACAGATAGCTTTTCTGTGTTCCCAATAACTGCATTAACCTCTGCCATTTCGGCAAAACTATCTGGGTCAATTTGTGCAGCACATCCAGTTACGATGATTTGTTTCTCAGGAAACTGCCGCTTTTGTTTTCTAATCTCTTGCTTTGATTTTCGAACCGCTTCGGCTGTTACGGCGCATGTATTAATGACATAGACATTTTCTACGCCTGCAGTCTGGGCCAATTCCTTCATCGCCTCGGTCTCATAGGCGTTCAATCGGCACCCAAGCGTTGTGAAAATAGGCGCATCACTCATCATACGCGTTCCAAAAATTCCAATGTGAACACACCGTCAAAAACATGCGCTGTCGGACCCGCCATCCAAACACCATCATCACGCCAATCAACCTGTATTTGACCGCCATCCAGATCAATTGTGACAGCGCGGCCTGTTAGCCCGCGGCGCGCGGCGGCAACAGCAGTTGCACATGATGATGATCCTGAGGCAAGCGTCACACCGACACCCCGTTCCCACACACGCATACGAAGGCGATTGGGTGCGATCACAGATGCGAATTGAACATTTGTACGCTCTGGAAATAGTGCGTGATGTTCGGTTTCAGAACCACGACTTTCCAAGTTTACCTGCTCTGCATCATCGACAAAAAATGTGCAATGCGGATTTCCCATTCCCGTGGCAGTAGGGGCGCCCTCAATTGGCAACGACAACGTATCGCATTCATACGCCAACGGAACCTCGTTCCAATCTAACATGGGGTGTCCCATGTTCACGGCCGTAATGCCTTCGCCCTGATCCATAGCATGCAAAATGCCGCGATCGGTTTTCAGATCAAGCGTGGTTTTTCCAGTTTCATTCATCAAAAGTCTTGCGATGCAACGGGTTGCATTCCCGCAAGCGGCAGATTTTGAACCATCTGCATTGTAAAAATCCAGATGCGCATCAACGTCGCTGGGTAAAATCACAGCAAGCTGATCGAACCCAACACCACGATGTCGATCCGCAACAGCCGAGATGAGAGAATCCGTTAATTCGATTCTGGAATCACGTCCATCCACGACAACGAAATCGTTGCCGAGCCCATGCATCTTCATAAACGGAAGGCGGATCTTGGATTCAACTGACATAAGCACGCATATACGTACCAAATCGCCCTGAATCCAGAGATAACGACAATTAATTCACTTTCGGGGTTGACCCTACCCCCAGTTCTTTTTATTCAGCGCGCCAGTGGGCCGTTAGCTCAGTTGGTAGAGCAACTGACTTTTAATCAGTGGGTCACAGGTTCGAATCCTGTACGGCTCACCACT
>CAXACF010000235.1:0-3811 GCA_963967125.1 uncultured Rhodobacterales bacterium
GTTGACGGGTAGGGGCCTCATAAACCTCTGAAATATCCTCTGGTGCGGACATTTTTTGCGTGTAGGTTTCCAAAAACGCCGCCGCAACACGTTCGGCGCCGTATAGCTCCAGCAGTTTGGACACCATATGTTCATGCGCAGGATTTGTGTCGCGTGTCCAAACATCATCTTCCAAAATGCGTTCATGATCTTTGGCCAACACCTGATCCGCTGTTGGCGCTGATCCCCATTCGGCGTTCAGTTTCGCAGATTTCAAAACACGTTCTGCTTTGCGCAGGTTGTTTGGTGGAACGATCAACACGGATGTCCCTTTACGCCCCGCGCGGCCCGTGCGACCCGATCGGTGCAAAAGCGTTTCGTGGTTTGAGGGCAATTCCGCGTGGATCACCAAATCTAATTTTGGCAAATCAATGCCACGCGCGGCCACATCGGTGGCCACACAAATGCGTGCACGACCGTCGCGCATCGCCTGTAGCGCGTGCGAACGTTCCGATTGCGACAATTCCCCTGATAAACACACAACCGAAAATCCGCGGTTTGATAGGCGTGTGGTCAGGCGCCCAACGGTGGCACGGGTATTTGCAAACACAATGGCACTGGGCGCTTCGTGATAGCGCAGGACATTAATGATTGCGTTTTCGCCATCATGCTTGCCCACCTTGATCGCCTGATATTCGATATCCGAGTGTTGGGATTTTTCCGCCAATGTTGTGATACGAATGGCGTCACGTTGATATTTTTTGGCCAGGTGTGCGATCCCCTTGGGAACTGTTGCAGAGAACAACAGGGTACGCCGTGTGTCCGGCGTTTCATCTAGGATCATTTCCAAATCTTCGGCAAAGCCCAGATCCAGCATTTCATCCGCCTCATCCAAAACCACAGCGCGGATTTGTGATAAATCTATGCTGCCGCGCATGATGTGATCGCGCAGACGTCCGGGTGTGGCGACAACGATATGGGCGCCGCGTTCCAATGCGCGTCGTTCATCGCGCATATCCATGCCCCCAACACAAGAGGCCATAACAACGCCTGCCTCGGCATAAAGCCATTGAAGTTCGCGTTTGACCTGCATCGCCAATTCGCGCGTGGGCGCAATGACCAAACCCAATGGCGCGTCCGCGCGTCCAAATCCCGCATCATCGGGCAGAAGGTTTGGCGCAATTGCAATGCCAAACCCAACGGTTTTACCAGATCCAGTTTGTGCAGAAACCAATAGGTCAGAGTTATCAAGTTCAGGTTTTGACACTTCTTGTTGTACGGGTGTCAAAACCTCGTATCCGCGCTTATCCAGCGCAATCTTTAGGGAGGTTTTCAATCTTTTCTCAATTTTTGTTCCGGGGCATTCGTTCCCCCATGGAACCTTACCCTTTGGAGCGCTGCCTCCTATCAAAACGGCACGCTCTGTGGGCGCAGTAACGGAATTCACCTGCCTTGTACAGAGCAGGACGCAAAGATTATCGAACCCGTCAAATTCCGTCATTGAAATTTGCGCCAACTAACGTATCGTCGAATTCAGTGGTGCAACACTATAAATTGTGACCCTGAGCAGTGGTTGAAAAAGGCTCATCCCAACACAGTGACGTGGAGTGTTATGGTGGATATTCGCCCCCTTACAGGTAGCCTTGGTGCAGAAATCATCGGAGCCGACATCAAAGACGATCAGCAATTTGAGGCGATTTATCAGGCCTTTGTCGATCATTCTGTTATCACAATACGGGGGCAGGATATTACGCCCGAGGATCATTTGGCCTTTGCGCGCCGCTTTGGCCGCATCAATGTGAACCGCTTTTTCAAAAAGTTGGATACGCATCCTGAAATCGCAATCGTACTAAAGGAAAAAGATCAAAAAAAGGCGATTGGTGAACGTTGGCACACAGATCATTCCTATGATCAAGTGCCCGCAATGGGATCAATTTTACATGCGATTGAGGTGCCGCCGTTTGGTGGGGATACAGTTTTTGTGTCTATGGCACGTGTGTTTGAAAATATGTCCGACCCAGTGAAAACATTATTGCGGGGACTTAAAGCATGGCATTCATCGCGTCATGCCTTTGGCGCATCGCAAATGACGTCTGAGTCATCAAAAACAGGACGCATTGAAAATGCTCATCTTGCAATTCAAGATGCCCTACATCCCGTTGTGATCCGTCATCCCCTGTCAGGACGAGAGGGGATATATGTAAATCCCGATTTCACAACGCATATTGATGGGGTTAGCGAAACAGAGTCCCAGCATATCTTGGCAATGATTTACGATGAATGCCAAAAACCCGAGTATCAGGCGCGTGTGAGTTGGTCACAGGGCGATGTCACAATGTGGGATAATCGGGCCACATGGCATAAGGCGATCAACGACTACGATGGGCACCGTCGATACATGCACCGCATTACGGTTGAGGGATGCGCATTGTCGGGTGCGCAATAGGTAGGAATGTCAAAGTTGATATGATTTATGATCAACTTGGTTTTTCAAAATATACGCCCAATCATATTCGACGCCCAAACCCACCCCATCTGGGACGTTGATTGTGCCATCGGGATTGATACAACCCAATTGATCTGAATAACCGCATTGATACACAGGCGCGACGGCGTTTGGACAATCTGGTCCAACAAGTGCAACTTCGTAAAAATTAGAATTCCGAGACATGCCAATCAGATGTCGATGTGCTGGCCCGCAAGCATGCACTTCGACATCAAGGCCCAGGCTCTCGGCCATGTGATGAATTTTCATGCATCCGGTGATGCCCATGTCATATTCTGGGTCCGAACGTAGGAAATCCGTACCGCCTGCAATCGCGAAATCGGCCTTGGGTTCCACACCGCGGATATGTTCAGTTTGCAAGATGGGTGTTTTCAGCATTTCTCGTAGTTTTCGATGCCCAAATGCTGATACGCCAGAGTCGCGATACGGATCCTCTAACCAGAAAAAATTTGCATCATCACAGGCACGACCAACGTAAAGAGCATCTGCAAATGTGCGCAATTCGCAGGCAGGATCCAGCATAAGTGTCATATCATCGCCGACGACTTTGCGCACATGGGTGACAAGTGCCGCTTCTTCTTTTGGATCGCCCTCGTGCCAGCCGTGGATCTTAAAGGCGGTATACCCTAATTCGCGGCATTCGAGCGCAAAATCACCAAAGGCCTCTTTGCTATCTAATCCGCCGTTTCGATCTCCATGATATGTGCTTGCATAGGCTGGGATATTTTTTCGATACCCCCCAAGCAATGTTGAAACAGAACAGTTCAACGCGTGTCCCTGCCAATCCCAAAGCGCAATATCCAGGGGTCCGTGTCCCATGTGGTCGAACTGACGCGCTTCACGCTTTAGATCTTCGTAAATGCCTATACGTTGCTCTGCATCGCGTCCGATCAGCATTGGTGCCAGCATCTGCATTTGACCATAGACGGAGGGTGAGGCCCCCCAATTTAGAACATAACGCCCCGCACATCCGTCAGTCGTTGTTATTTCGACGGCATATTTTGTGATTTTTGTTTGCGCGCCTTTTTCATATGAAATCCCACCAATAGAATTGGTGTTTGCAGAAAAGCCCAAATTTCTAGCTGTAAACTGAAATGCGCGCAGGTCGATACGTTCGATCTTGGTCATAAGAATGTGCCGTGTGTCGTTATTTGCACAAAGGTATCAAGACTTTGACATAGATCAATTGAAATTTCGGGTGGTACGTATTGTCGGTTACGTTGATCCGGATAGCGAGCGCTTTGCTACCCGTCAGCACGGCAATCGCGTCGGGGCGCATCAGATCGCATAGCGGTGCGGTATGGGCGTGCAGGCCGCCTGTATAGG
>CAXACF010000236.1:0-3803 GCA_963967125.1 uncultured Rhodobacterales bacterium
ACACCCCCGATGTGTTGGCGGGTTACTTACTCCAACTCAATCTCGACACTGAACCACGAGATATGTTGCAAGACACGCTTGAGACGGCGGGGTTTATGCCAACCTTCCGCCTGCTTACAACGGGTCATTTGCCCCAAGCGACATTGGCTGAATTTGCCAAAGAACTATTGAACAGCCCCGCGGTGACACCCGAAGATCCGCGATTGATTAATGCGTTTTATGCACAAGAGGTCGCCATAACCCCCTATGCATTGGCGCGTGACATCACTGGACAGGACACCGCGCGACTTCTGTCGGCTGAGACCAAGCGCCCAAGCCCCGCGCGCCCCGTTTTGAACGACACGCTTTGGGTCGGATTACAGGGAATTTGCGGCGGATAATCGAATAGGCGAATGGCGTTGCCTATTTCACATAAGCATCCGAAAACCCTGCATCACGCGCACGATCCAATGCACCGCGCAGTTGTGCAACATTCGAAAACGGTCCCGCCAATATCAAATTAAGCTGTGATCCGTTGCGATTAACCACACGGTGTTCAACGGGCAAACCAACCTGCGCAAGGCGTTTATGCGCACGATCCGCATTCGCAGTGCGCCCATAGGCCCCCACCTGAATGTACCGCCCAGCCAGTCCAAGGGTTTTGGCCGTTTTCGGCATGATGTTGCGGGTTGAAACGCGTGCTGTGACCTCGCCCTTTTGTGCAGGTGCCATTTCAATCGCACCGTTTGTTTTCACATCCAAATCCAGATCATCCATTGAATTCACGTAATTCAACAAATCATCCCGCGATTTAAAGGGATAAACCAACATAGACCAAGCCGCGCGCTCTTGGTCTGTGGCGATATTGCGATGTTTACGTGGGACGGTGTTGGTCCAGTGTTTTGTGGTTTGGATCATCCCAGACACCTTTTGGATCCCGCGATTTGGGTTCAAACGATCATCACTCCATGCCACTTTATAACCCGCTGGAATCTTTAGTTCGCCACCACTTGGACGAATGACTTTGGTTGTCGGCTAAACACGAATAGGATCGGTAACCGTAGTGCGCATGGGTTCGGGTGCGGCGCGCAACACAGGTTGCGCCTGACGCTTAGGCCGAAAGAGACTGGCCAAGGCTGTACCCAGTGATGCGCTCTCTTGGGCCCTTGGTTTTGGGGCCGCCGCGCGGGGCGTGGATGCAACAACGGGATCGTCAAAGATGATTTCAACAGGCGTGACCGAGGCGGGTGCCTGGGACGCCGCAACCTGTGTGCGTTCGCTTGCGGACATGCTGGGCGGCAGACCGCATACCTGACGACGTTGGCGCGTCACACGGGGGACCCACCGCGCAGGTCCGCTAAAACCAACGCGAATAAAGGCACAGCCTTTGCTATCCACGTATTGCATACCTGTAAAATTACTGGGGGGTGTTTCAGCGGGAACTGAATCCACACCTGCGCCGGACGCCATCAGTGGCACACATACCACTAGCGCGGCGACACAGGTTGCACCTATGCCACGAATATCCACTCTGCCTACCTCGACTTTTTGTCGTTATTATTGACGTAAGTATGTAGGAAGTGGCGAATCGAATCAAGTGAAGATCAACGGTGCGGCCCGATTCGCTATTTCGTGCCGAACATGCGGTCCCCCGCATCGCCAAGGCCCGGAACAATATATCCCTTTTCAGTCAAATGGCTATCCAATGCCCCAGTGACGATTGGAACGTCTGGATGGGCCTCTTTCATGCGGGCAACCCCCTCGGGCGCAGCCAACAAGCATAGGAAACGGATATCTTTGGCCCCTGCCTGTTTCAGCAGGTCAACCGCCGCAACCGATGAATTGCCTGTGGCCAACATTGGGTCCACTGCGATTGTCAGGCGATCCCCCAATCCTTGGGGAACTTTGAAATAATATTGAACGGGTTTTAGTGTTTCTTCATCGCGGTACAGGCCCACAAAACCCACCCGCGCAGAGGGTACCAATTCAAGTATGCCATCAAGTAACCCATTGCCCGCCCGCAAAATGGACACAAGCGCCAATTTCTTTCCGCCGATCACAGGGGCGTCCATTGTCATCAGTGGCGTTTCAATCTGACGTGTCGACATAGGTAAATTCCGCGTCACCTCATATGCCAACAACTGACTGATTTCGCGTAATAATTGCCGAAAGACCGCCGTCGATGTGGCAGTGTCGCGCATCAGGGTCAATTTGTGTTGAACAAGAGGATGATCGACTATTGTTAGGTGTTGATCCATGATTTCCGTACCTTTTCACGCAGGGTTTTCTTGGTTTCAGCATCGCAAAAGGCCGCATCAACCGCATTTTCATTCAAAACACAAAATTCCGCCGCACCCCAGCCAAAGGTGTGCGCCAACATATCATACTCATGGGTCAAATTTGTATGAAAGAATGGCGGATCATCGGTGGAAACCGTCACACGGACGGATTGATCGAACAACGCCTTGATCGGATGATCCGCCCAACTGGGCGCAACATCAACCCCCAAGGCCACATTTGAACCTGGGCACACCTCAAGTGTGATTTGACGCGCCTTGATCTCTTCTATCAGCGCGGGGTCTTTAATGCATTGAACCCCGTGACCAATGCGTTCGACGTTCAAATCATGGATCGCTTCACGCATGCTTTGGGGGCCGCCCCATTCGCCTGCATGTGATGTCAGGCGTAGCCCCGCCTCGCGTGCCATGTCAAAGGCATAGGCAAAATCGCCCTGATGCCCCATGCTTTCGTCCCCGCCCATGCCGAAACCCGTTAGGAAATCACCCGCTGTTTCAGCCGCACAAAGGCCCGATTTCTTGGCCTGGTCTGGTCCCATATGGCGCACGCATGTTGCGATGCCGCGCATCACAATGCCATGTTCCTGTTGCGCATGATTGGCCGCCTCTTCAATCGCGGCCAAATAATCACGCCATGCAGCCACATCAGAATTTCCACAAAAATCTGGGGCCAAGAATGTTTCCGTATAAATCACGCCATGGGATGCGCTTTCTTCTAAAATCGCGCGGGTCAGGTGATAAAAATCCTGCGGAGTTTGCAGGACGGTACAGGCGGCCTCATACGTGCGTAAAAATTCGGTGAACGACGTGAAAACATATCCGCCCGTTTCATCAAAAATCTTGGATAGGTCCACCTTTTTCTCGGCCGCAAGGCGGCGAATAAATTCAGGTGGCGCCGCACCTTCGTGATGCAGGTGAATTTCAATTTTTGCGCCGTCTGTTCTGGGTTCACTCATATTATATTTTTCCCTTCTCCGCCGTAGGGCACATCCAAAAACTGCGCGATTGTCGCCGCCACATCGCTAAACCCAATGACGCCAATGTCCTTGGGATGTGCACCTGCGATCAATACAGGCACACGTTCGCGTGTATGATCGGTCCCAACCCATGTTGGATCATTACCATGATCCGCCGTCAGGATCAGCATATCATCGGGACGCATTTGCGACAGGACACCCGCCATTTTTTGATCGAACCATTCCAATGCACGTGCATATCCCGAAACATCACGACGATGTCCATAGAGGCTATCAAATTCGACAAAATTTGCGAATGTAAAACTGTGATCGGGGGCATGACGCACATGATCATCCAACGCCGCCATCAGGGTTTCATCATCCCCCTTCACGCAGTGATCAATGCCCTGCATGGAAAAAATATCTCCTATTTTTCCAATCGCGCGGGTGTGAACACCTGCATTTTGCAAATAGTTTATCAGCACAGGGCGCGGTGGTTCAATCGCAAAATCACGGCGATTGGAGGTTCGTTTCCAACAAGTTTCCTGATCCCCGACAAATGGGCGCGCGA
>CAXACF010000237.1:0-3794 GCA_963967125.1 uncultured Rhodobacterales bacterium
GCAACCGTGACATGCGCACCCGCTTCGGCCAGCGCCACAGCAGCGGCACGTCCAATGCCAGAACTGGCCCCAGTGATGAGCGCGCTTTTGCCATCTAATCGGAACGACGGTGTTTTTGGCAGCGCCATGCAATCTCTCCTGTGTTACTGCCCAAAAAACTTGGATCTTAAATGTCACTATAGGCGAACGAACCGTTCCACCTTCCTTGACAGTATAGATGTACAAACCCCTCTATAGTTCAAGGGCGATGTTTAATTTTAATACAGTGTTCTTTGTCACGATTTTGTGCGCCGCCCCTCGGAACTACAAAAGGTAAGGATACTGTGATGAAACGATATCATCCAATCTTGGTCGTGATCCACTGGGTCATGCTGGTTTTAATTGTTATGGCATGGACCTCGGGTCAATTTGTGCTGGAACATATGCCCAATTCAGATCCAGAAAAAATTGATGCATTGCGGATGCATATGACCGTCGGGCTGATTGCGGGCACACTGTTGATCCTGCGCTTGATCACCAAATTGCGCAGCGAACAGCCGCCGCATGCGAAACGGGCTTTGCATTTATGGATAAAGCGGGCGTTTGGGCGCATTGGGCGTTTTATGTAGTAATCCTATTGATCGTGGCCAGCGGCATAGGAACGGCCCTATTCACAGGTCTGATTGAGACTGTGTTCCAAGGTTCTGGTGCACCGCTGCCCGACAATTTCGATGATGTCCCCCCATTGGACGCCCATGAATTTGGGGCCGCAATCCTATTCCTTTTGGTTATAGGGCATGTGATTGCCGCACTTTATCATCAATATTGGCTACAAGATGGGCTATTTTCACGCATGTGGTTTGGCAAACGGTCCTAAAGTTACAATGGTCACCCCCAAAATACGGGGTGACCAAACCCTCAATACGATATCACAGACTTGTGGTTCAGTCCGCTCGTTGTTAGCCTCGCGCAAACTCAAACGAACGGCATACCCATATGACAATCAAGACCCCGAACGCACTTCGATCTGCATTTCAGGCAGCGATTGATCAGGCCGACCCCAAGGCTGCGGTCGTGCGTCATATGACACGCCTGCCACGCAACGCTAAGGGTCGTGTAATTGTTATTGCGGCGGGCAAAGCGGCGCCTGCAATGCTGCGCGGTGCGATGGCGCATTTGGGGCAGGGTATCGAGGCCATTTGTGTGACGCACAAGGAAAATCAAGACCGCATTGAAAACATCCCTTTTTTCAACAGCGGTCATCCAATTCCTGACGATGTTGGTTTGAAAGCCACACAAAAGATTTCCGAAATACTGGCGACAACAACCCCAGATGATCAGGTCATCGCCCTTATATCAGGCGGGGCCTCTGCCCTGCTGCCTGCCCCTGCAGAGGGGATCAGCCTAGCTGATAAACAGGCGTTGAACGCTGCACTTCTGGCCAGTGGGTTGGATATCGTCGAAATGAACATGATCCGTCAGCAGGTCTCGACACTAAAGGGCGGTGGTTTACTGCGTCAGGCGGCACCTGCGCCTGTATCGGCCTATATCCTTTCTGATGTGGTGGGCGATGATCTGCGCGCCATTGCAAGCGGCCCAACGGTTGCACCACTGGGCACAAAAAGTTCCGCACGCGAACGCCTAAAACTGGTCGGAGCTTGGGACACGCTGCCCGCTTCGATCACAGCGCATTTACAAGGGCCAGATGTGAACGGCGACCTTCCAAATGCAACCAACACATTGGTCGGCAGCAATCGACACAGTGTCGAGGCGGCGGCCGCGCACCTGCGTTCGAATTTTGAAGTTATCGCGATAGATGAACCACTGGTTGGGGATGTCGGCACCGCGGCAGATTCAATTATCGCCGTTCTGGATGATCAGTTACCCGTCAGCGCACCCATCGCAATTGTGTGGGGGGGCGAAACCACCGTGCAACTGCAGGGGGATGGACGCGGCGGACGCAATCAGGAAATGGCCCTTTTGGTTGCGCAACATCTGAACGCGCGTAATCCATCGCAAGCGGTTCATTTTTTGTCAGGTGGAACAGACGGACGGGATGGCCCCACGGATGCGGCGGGTGCGATTGTGGATGCTGGCACATGGGCGCGCATTATCGATGCGGGTCTGGACCCTGCGGCACTGTTGGCAAACAACGACAGCTATGCAGCATTGCAATCCTCGGGTGATTTATTGATCACAGGTGCGACAGGCACGAATGTTGCCGATATCCAAATCCTGATGATCCACCCCTAAATCACACACCCTAGATATCGTCAACGTGATCCAGCGACACATCTGACAGTAAGGCAAGCAAATGCTGTACAGATTGCCGCAAATCCCGCAGTGCGATCCCATCCCCTAAAACATGATCGGGCACATCAGGCACACGCAAAATGATGCGGCGCCATTCATGAACGATGGACAATCGCAACACGACCCGATCCAAACCACAGAGGTCGGAAATCTGCGACAGTGTTTGCAGACGTTGATGCAAATGTTTGGCAGCGCTTCGCACATCTTGATCCACCAAACGATCCACCATCCATTGGGGCAAGGGATGATCCAGCGCGACGTTCATTGCGCCCTTTTGTTCCTGTGCCACCAAACACATGCCCGACAAAATGCGCAATCCATCAGGTGCGGCGGACGCAGGATCATAAAGCGCCATCCAAAGCGGGCGATCAAAGGCATCCCCATAGATGCGCGGCGCGGCCTCTCGGCTAAGTTTGCGGCCCTTGTTCGTCAGGCGATAATGGCTTTCGCGGCCGAACTTGGCGCTTTTTAACCAGTCCTCTTTGCGCAATCGATGCAGCGCGACACGGGTTGCCTCGGGCTTTACCCCGATTTCCGCGGTCAAACGGTTTAGGATCCGCGAACTGATATAACGATCATCCTCGCGCGCCAAATCACCAAAAATCGTCACGATGAATGACCATACCCGCGGGGGATCCCCGCCCAAGATATGCGCAACACTTGGGGTCATAAAATGCCTGAATGTTCAAATGCGTTCATAGTCAGCAATTGGTATTCTGCGGCAATTTCATCATCTTGGTTCAGGATGCGCACATGCCAACGCACCTCACCATAGGTGTCGGTGCGCGGCGTTTTCGCCATGACGGTCAGGGCCACGTGAATTTTTTCACCCGCGGTCACAGGTTTCATGAACCGCAATTCGTCCAATCCAGTGTTCGCCAAAACGGGCCCCTCATCCGGATCAACGAACAGCCCTGCCGCAAAACTAAGGAGCAAATACCCATGCGCAACGCGATCTGGGAAAAACGGATTTCGTTTAGCGGCCTCGGCGTCCATGTGGGCGTAAAACGTGTCCCCCGTGAAATGCGCAAATGTTTCGATATCCTCGATCGTGATTTCGCGTTCAGGGGTGATCAATTGCTCGCCCAGCGTCAATTGATGATAACTGCGTCGGAAAGGATGATCGGGTGTGGGCGTTGGTGTTGCATTTGGCACATAGCGCTGCGTGATTTCGGACAGGATGTCGAGCGTGCCCTGAATGGCGGTGCGCTGCATATAGGACATAACACCACGCACACCGCCCAATTCCTCACCTCCGCCTGCGCGACCTGGTCCCCCATGCACCAAATGTGGCATGGGCGATCCGTGGCCTGTGCTTTCCTTGGACGATGGTCGACAAGCGGTGCGCGATGACCAACGTGGTGTGGTTCTGCGCCAGGCGCATCAGTTCTTCCTGGATGGCGTGCTCGGTGCGCGAGTCCAGCGCAGACGTCGCTTCATCGAAGACGAGAATCGGTGGCCGCTTGAGCAGGGTGCGCGCAATCGCCACGCGCTGCTTCTCG
>CAXACF010000238.1:0-3752 GCA_963967125.1 uncultured Rhodobacterales bacterium
GGCTTGCACACACTCTATGTGTCACCGCTCAAGGCACTGGCTGCCGATATTAAGCGAAATTTGCAAACCCCCATTGATGAAATGGGCCTGCCCATTCGGGTTGAGGATCGCACGGGCGATACGTCAAACACACAGAAAAAACGCCAACGTGCGGAACCACCCCATATTCTTTTGACGACGCCCGAAAGCCTTGCGTTGTTAATTTCCTATCCAGACGCACCCAAAATTTTCAGTGGCCTGAAACGGATTGTCATCGACGAAATACACGCCTTGGCCGAAAGCAAGCGCGGCGATCAATTGATGCTGGCGCTGTCACGTCTGCAATCATTGTGTCCTGATTTGCGGCGCGTGGGGCTATCCGCGACCGTGGATGATCCAGATGCGATTGCAAAAACTATGGCCGCCCATCCTGACCCCTGTCCCATATTATTTGCAGACCCCGGCCCTGCCCCTGATATTCAGATGCTGATCGGCGAAACACCCCCACCTTGGGCGGGCGCAGGGGCCGCCTATTCCGTGCCCATGGTGCTTGAGCAAATTGAAAAACATAAAACGACCCTGATTTTTCATAACACCCGCGCACAGGCCGAAATATTTTTTCACGCACTTTGGTTAGAAAACGAAGCAAGTCTCCCAATTGCCATTCACCATGGATCATTGGACCGCGAACAACGCCAAAAAGTTGAAACCGCAATGACCCAAGGCGCCCTGCGCGCGGTGGTCTGTACAGGCAGTTTGGATTTGGGCATTGATTGGGGCGATGTCGATCTGGTGATACAAATTGGTGCGCCCAAAAATGTAAAACGACTGGTCCAACGGATTGGACGCGCCAACCATCAATATAATGCCCCATCAAAGGCAATGATTGTGCCCGCCAACCGATTTGAAATCATCGAATGTCAGGCCGCATTAGACGCCGTTTTGGCGGGTGAATTGGATGGTGAAACGCTGCCCGTAGGACCGCTTGATGTTTTGTGTCAGCATATCTTGCTTTTATCCTGCGCGGGACCAATTGATCCAACCGCCCTGTTCAACGAAGTGCGCCGCGCAGGTGCATATAGCGCGCTAAGCCGAGCTGAATTCGACGATTGTTTGGATTTCTGCGCGACAGGTGGCTATGCCCTGCGCCGATATGAACAATGGCACCGATTAAAGGATATGGGGGATGGCACCTATACCCTGCGCGATCCCAGAACCGCATCACGCATTCGCATGAACGCAGGCACCATTCAGGATACAGATACGCTGAAGGTGCGCATGCAACGCAGACGCGGTGGTGCGCCATTGGGCGAAGTTGAAGAAGCCTTTGCCGCAACACTTACACCCGGTGATACATTCCTAATTGGTGGACAGGTCGTGCGATTTGAAGGATTGCGTGAATTGGTTGTTGAGGTCTCCAAACGCGCCAATAAAGAACCCAAAATCGCCGTTTTTGGTGGCACCAAATTCGCCACATCGACCCAGTTGAGCGAACGCATTTTGCATAAATTCGAAACGGGCGATTTTCGCGGCCTGCCGGATTACACAACCGACTGGTTGGAATTACAAAAAACTATGTCTGTGCTGCCACAACGTCAGTCATTGTTGATTGAAACATTCCCCCGCCACGATCGCCATCATCTGTGTGTTTTTGGATTTGCAGGGCGTAATGCGCAACAAACCTTGGGGTTGCTGTTGACCAAACGGATGGAGGAAGAGGGTTTGGCCCCACTTGGGTTTGTGTCGACAGATTACGCAACACTGATCTGGGGCTTGGACCCTGTGCGCGATCCAACGACATTGCTTGACCCCCGAAAACTAGAAGATGGGTTTGAAAAATGGCTTGCGGGCAACGCTGTGATGAAACGTAGTTTCCGCGCTGTTGCAACCATTGCAGGGTTGATCGAACGCAATTTGCCAGGGCAACGCAAATCAGGGCGTCAGGCGACATTTTCATCGGACATATTGTATGACACCTTGCTGAAATATGATCCTGATCACCTGCTGATGCGGATTGCCCAGATCGAGGCAATGCGCGGTTTGGTGGATTTTGGACGGATCAGGAACATGTTGGATCGTGTCGAAGGAAACATTGTGCACAAGGCGCTACCACATCTCTCTCCCTTCTCTGCTCCACTTTTCCTTGAGGCGGGTCGCATCCCAGTAAAGGGTCAGGCCATCGAACGCCTTGTTGCAAATGAAGCAGCGCAATTGATGGCCGAGGCGGGACTTAAAATCGACGCTTGATCCCTCTGATACTTTCTGTGCAACTGAGGGCATGGAAGGGTATCAATTTTCACTTGCTGGGGCGACGATGGTGGCACTGCCATCAGGGGCCCTGTGGTGGGCGGCGCAAAATTTATTGTGCGTCTCGGACCTGCATTTGGGAAAATCCGAACGAATGGCGCGGCGCGGGGGCGCCATGTTGCCCCCTTATGAAACCACCGACACCATTTTGCGGCTTGACGCGGATTTGCGTGCAACAGGCGCCACAACCGTCGTTTGTTTAGGGGATAGTTTTGATGATCTTGAGGCCGAACGCGGCCTGCCCGAAAATGAAAAACTTTGGCTAACACGACTGCAGGCGGGACGTCGTTGGATTTGGATTGAGGGCAATCACGATCCAGGCCCCGTTGAAATCGCGGGCAGCCATTTGGCCGAACTGCCCCTGCCCCCAGTTGTTTTCCGACACGAGGCGAAAACAGGGGTCAGCGGCGAAATTTCTGGCCACTACCACCCCAAAGCGCGCCTGAACCTACGCGGCAGCAGTTATGTTCGACCCGCATTTCTAATCGATATCGACCGCGTGATTATGCCCGCCTATGGCACCTATACAGGCGGCCTGCACGCCCATACCGCACCGCTATGCGATCTGATGCGCCCTGATGCGATTGCCGTGCTGACGGGTAGCAAAGCGCTCGCTATCCCCATGCCACGCGCTGAATGAACCTCTATGATGAAAAATTGAGCGGTTTTTTCGGCCTGCCCATTTGTAGAGAATACCGAGTCCGTCAGCGAAAAAAGCAGAACATTCATTGCAAAAAAATTTGCAAAAATAAAATCTTAATGAGTGATGCATTACCGTTGCAGCGTTAGATATTGAGGCACCCATGTTCATTGATCACATCATTCTTCGTAAAATGTTTCACAACTATATCCGCAATGGTAGGCCCATTGAACTGTCATCGAACCGCTTAAAATCTGGCACTCATCAAGGTAAGGCTTATCTAGACGCATCAAGAAGTGACTATGCCTAAGTTAATAAAAATAATTGTTTTTACTATTCTCGCGGTTACGTTTGCGCTGATCGCACAGAGGGGGATTAAAACGACCTGCGCACGCTTGCCCAACGGAATGAATATAGGGCACCAAGCGTTGATCGACCTAAGCAGCCCGTATTTTAAGCCTGATATAGTGCCAAAGTATGAAAATGGAGCATCCTTACTGCCTGGGGATGCCTGGCCTTTTTTTGCAACAGAGACAACTGTTTATGGATTGGCCGAAGGGGAAGATCACAATAGCGATTTTTGGTTTGCTTGGCGAGAGGATACGGGGCTGATCCTTAAGAATAACAAACCTGAACGCTACGAAAAAATTGTCTCGGAATCTGGCGAACTACTCGAACATACAGAGTATAGCGGTTTCGATTCTCATATAGTCATGATGAATCTTAAAAAAGCACCAGAATATAAAAATCAAACATGTCGAACCCGTTTAGTCGGAAGAGCACACGTCTGACTCCAGTCACATACGACCACCTCGTATGCCGTCTT
>CAXACF010000239.1:0-3743 GCA_963967125.1 uncultured Rhodobacterales bacterium
TTACGCATTGGCAAAACAACATAATCGCAAAATCATGGTCAGATTAGTCAAAGGGGCCTATTGGGATAGCGAGATTAAGCATTCCCAAGTGCAGGGCCTAACATCATTTCCAGTCTTCACCAGAAAAGAAGCAAGTGACGTAAGCTATATCGCGAATGCGCGCAAATTATTGCAAATGAACGATTTCATTTATCCACAATTTGCAACGCATAATGCCCATTCAATTTCTGCGATTTTACACATGGCGCAGCAAACCCCAAACTGTCGTTTTGAATTCCAACGGCTTCACGGGATGGGAGAAGCCGTGCATGATATCGTCGCAAAAAAGTGTAAAACAAAATGTCGTATCTATGCTCCTGTCGGTCCACACAAAGATCTGTTGGCCTATCTGGTGCGGCGACTGTTGGAAAATGGCGCGAATTCATCATTTGTGAACCAAATCGCAGACACCGACATTCCCAGCGCGAAAATTGCCGCCTGTCCGTTCAAACAACTTGCCATTGGGTCGGCGCAAAAGATCACACGTGGAACAGATATCTACGGTGCGGGGCGTATAAATTCAAAAGGGTATGATTTGAACAATGCCGAAACGCTATCGGCGCTTCAAAACCGTATTGTCATCAAAGCGCCATTGAATGTTGCACCCATACTAGTTGGCGAACCAAACTCTCTTTCATCGCATCCTATCATCAACCCCGCCAACGGTGATCAATTCGGGACAACACAATTTTGCGATACACATACCGCGCAGCAGGCAATTGAAAATAGTACACCTTGGCACGCAGAGGCGGTAGAGCGTCAACGCGTTTTGTTGAAAGCGGCAGATCTTTATGAAGCCGATGATGGAGAGGCGCTTGCCCTTCTTATGCATGAGGCGGGCAAAACCCTTGCTGATGCGGTCGGCGAACTGCGCGAGGCGGTGGATTTCCTACGCTATTATGCAGCGCAAATTACACACCATCACGGGACACCGCGTGGTATTTTCACCTGCATCAGTCCGTGGAATTTCCCATTGGCCATTTTTACGGGCCAAATCGCAGCAGCACTTGCCGCGGGAAATGGCGTGCTTGCGAAACCTGCGGAAACCACATCTGCCATTGCAGCTTGGGCCGTGACGCGCCTTCATCGCGCAGGTGTCCCCAAAACATCGCTTCAGCTGGTCTTGGGAACAGGGGCCGAGGTTGGCAACGCGCTCTGTGCCCATCCAAAAATTTCTGGCGTTGCATTTACGGGATCAACCCAAACAGCCAAAATCATCCAAAACCGAATGGCCGATGTGTGCCAACCTGGAACGCCTTTGATCGCAGAAACAGGTGGATTGAACGCAATGATCGTAGATTCCACCGCACTACCTGAACAGGCCGTACGTGACATCATCACCTCAGCGTTTCAGTCAGCAGGCCAGCGTTGCTCTGCACTGCGGTGCCTATACATTCAGCGCGATATCGCGCCTGAACTGATCAAATTACTGAAAGGGGCGATGGATGAATTGATTTTGGGTGATCCTATTCACATTCAAACAGATGTCGGCCCTGTGATCACCGCAGAGGCTGCAAACAAAATCAACGGATACATTAAAATCAAACGTGCGAAGGGCTCCGTTCTGCATGAGGTTGAAAAACCAAATCATGGCAATTTTGTTGCACCATGCATGATCCAAGTGGACGGTATCCAAGACCTAAAAGAAGAAATCTTTGGGCCCGTCTTGCACGTCGCCACATTTGACGCGCAGGAATTAGACACCGTCGTACAAACAATCAACGAGACCGGCTATGGATTAACCTTCGGTCTGCACACACGGATTGAAAACCGCGTAGACGCAATTGCCAAACAAATCCACTGCGGCAACATTTATGTGAATAGAAACCAGATTGGCGCAATTGTCGGCAGTCAGCCTTTTGGTGGTGAAGGATTATCTGGCACGGGACCGAAAGCAGGTGGTCCAAATTATGTGGGGCGCTTTACCCGTTTACTAACTGATCCCATTGCCACGACATCGCCCACACAAACGGGCGAAACGCACTCTCTTTGTGTTGAAGAGGAACTTCCTGGACCAACGGGTGAACAAAACCTTCTGCGCCTTATCCCGCGTGACCCCCTGCTCTGCGCGGGGCCAACGCGTGAGCTTGCTGAAAAACAAGCAGCCGCTGTAAAGGCATTGGGGGGACGCGCCATCATTCCAGACGAAGACATTGTTCCTGATGACCTTGTTACGGCCGTAGGTTTTTCCGCTGTCATCTGGTGGGGCGACACACAAACAGGACACGCATTTTCACGTGCCTTGGCGCGACGCGATGGGCCGATTGTCCCACTTATCGTGGACAATCCTGACCGCGCGCATGTTTTACATGAACTCCATCTGTGCATTGACGCAACGGCCGCTGGCGGCAATGCAGCATTGTTGGTGGATCAAACAACTTGATCCCCAAAACAAACCTGCGACATTGACATGAAACATGCTCCCCTAAATATAGCAGACAACATAAGGGCGCGTTGTCCTTCACCAAGGAAGACTGAATATGAAAGCCGTTCTGTTTGAAAAATTTCAAACCCCACCAAAAGTTGTAAACGTTGAGGATCCAACACCCCATGCACAGGGCGTTGTTCTAAAGGTTGAGGCAACAGGCGTCTGTCGCAGTGATTGGCATGGCTGGATGGGCCACGACAGTGATATCGAACTACCGCATATCCCGGGGCACGAATTGGCAGGCATCGTCGAAGCCGTAGGCAAAGATGTCAAAAACTGGAAAGTTAGCGACCGCGTCACGGTTCCGTTCATTTGCGGCTGCGGTTCATGCAGTGAATGCCATGCAGGACAACAACAAGTGTGCCTGCACCAAGAACAACCTGGTTTCACCCATTGGGGAAGTTTTGCGGAATATGTTCCAATCCATCAGGCTGATTTAAATGTTGTAGCCCTTCCTGAAACAATGGATTTTGCAACAGCCGCCAGTTTGGGATGCCGATTTGCCACCTCATTTCGTGCGGTGATCGATCAGGGCAAAGTCAGCGCCGGACAATGGGTGGCCGTGCATGGATGCGGCGGTGTTGGCCTGTCGGCAATCATGATTGCTCAGGCTGCGGGCGCAAATGTCATTGGTGTTGATTTAGATCCTGCCAAACTCTCACTTGCCAAAGAATTGGGTGCAGTCGCGGCAATTGACGGAAAAACAGATGTCGTCGAAGCGATCAAAGAGATAACCAAAGGCGGTGCGCATGTATCACTGGACGCTCTTGGTGACCCCGTCACCATGACCAATTCAATTCTATGTCTGCGCCCCCGTGGAAAACATATTCAAGTTGGCCTGATGTTAGGCGATCATGCCGCACCTGCGGTCCCCATGCCAAAAATTGTGGGACAGGAAATCGAACTCTTGGGATCGCACGGCATGCAGGCACATCGTTACGGCGCAATGTTAGACATGGTTGAAAGTGACAAATTAAACCCCGCCCGACTGGTTGGGGATAAAATATCGCTAGAACAGGCACCCGATGCGTTGATGAGCATGGACAAATTCCAATCCGTGGGCGCAACGGGCATTACAAGCTTTTAGAGCCCAAAGGCCAGACAGGTTGACGTTACAAAATCTAAACGATTATCCCGTGGATTGTTTCAGCCTACTTAGGTTTTGCACTTAACTGGGAGGCTGCCTGCAACTCACCACTGTTCTCACAATAATTTACTATTGCGGACTTAACCCCATGGCGCCAAATATGGTTCAATTGCTGCGCAAACATTTCCC
>CAXACF010000240.1:0-3742 GCA_963967125.1 uncultured Rhodobacterales bacterium
TTTAGCAAAGGGGTTTGTGGCGCCGCTGCCAGAGAGAACCGTGTGCAGTTGGTCGATGATGTCCATGCCTTTCCTGGACACATTGCTTGTTCATCGTCCACCTTGTCCGAAATCGTTCTGCCCGTGCGGGATGGTGCAGGAAATGTGATTGCTGTCTTTGACATCGATAGCAATCAGCCCGCTGCTTTTACGTTAGATGATTCCGAACAGCTCCAGAAAATTTTGGATCGGGCCTTCGCAAATTAAAAAAGCCCCGACCACAAGGGCCGAGGCATGGGTCGGGGAGACCTAGACAGTTCAATTTGGTAGGATCACCACATCCACACGACGGTTTTGTGCACGTCCCTCTGGCGTTAGATTGGATGCGATGGGCTGGCTTTCGCCGCGCCCCATGGATTGAATGCGGAATTGCGGAACGCCGTTTTGTTGCAAAATACTGGATACGGCCAAGGCGCGCTCCGTCGACAATGATTGGTTATAATCTGCGGATCCTGTATTGTCCGTATGTCCAACGATTTGGATTGTGGAATTCGGATAATTGATCAGGTTCTGCGCCAAAACGGCCAGATCTGAACGCAGGCTGGATGTGATATGCGTGCTGTTAACAGCGAATAAGATATCTTGGGGCAGTGTCACGATCAAACGATCGCCTGTGTTTTGGATCATGACATCGTCGTTGTTCATATCACGCCGCAATTCCGCGGCCTGTTTGTCCAATTCATTCCCGATTGCAGCGCCCAGGCCTGCTCCAATCAACGCCCCACGCACGGCACCTTGACGCCGTTTTACAGAATTATCGCCACCTGTGGACATGCCCGCAACGGCACCAACCAGCCCGCCGATAATCGCGCCTTGTTTGGTTTTGGTTCTGTCAATATTTTGATCAAAGCCTGTGGATGTATTACAGGCAGAAACGGCCAATGTGGAAATTAATAGGCCCGCTATAATCTTTTTCGACGCCATTTTTATGATCCTCTGTGATGCGTTATCGTTACTATTGCGCGGAGCTTGGCAATTGAAAACTCACGAGGATGTTATGGGCAAAAAGACGCGCAAAGGGCATGCGGGACCAGCAAAAAATCGCTTTTAGGTGCGCGTTTTGAGCGCCTCATAGGCCAGCATCGCGCGTTTAACGCTGAGCCCCCAGTGATATCCGCCTAAACTGCCGTCTTTGCGCAATGCCCGATGGCACGGGATCAGCCAGCTGATTGGATTTTTGCCAATTGCGGTTCCGACTGCGCGAACGGCGCGCGCGTTGCCTGCACGCAATGCCACATTTGAATAGGTGCTGGCCTGGCCCATGGGGATTTCCATCAGGGTTTTCCAAACTTTCACATAGAACGGACTTCCAATCAGGTGCATTGCTACGGCGCACTCATCTTCAAACAGCATATTTTCATAGTGGGCCAAATGTTCTGTAGATTGCATGAATTGTGCCTTGGGCCAACGAGCCATAAAATCGTGTTTGGTTTCATCCATGCCAACTTCGGCGCTAAATCCCAATCCACAAAGACCATGCGGTGTTGCCAATGCCAGAGCCGGGCCAAAAGGGGTGTCGATATCGTTATAAAAGATCTGATCCAATGCTGGATCATGCGCGCCAGTCATATGAGTATTCGGTGCAGGGTGATTTGAAACAGACACCTCTGTCGCCAGTGGGATCGAATGCGAAAATCCATGACTGAGGTATTGGGGGAAATCATCCGACACTGCGCCCGACCAGTTTTCCAAAGTGTTGATGAGTTTATCAGGCGAAATCTCAAGTCCATGTGCGACGTCTGACAATGTGAGATCAGGGTCAGCGGTGTCCAAAAAATTCATGACCCTTGTGATAACTTTAAAATCGTGACGATTGTATTTTGCCGACATGTAAACCTCGTTTATCGCATGATAATGCAATGACAAATTGATGCGACCCCAAAATGCTTGTGATTGGCCTAAAAAGCGGGCATTCACGTCAGCATGGCAAAACAACTTGATTATCACACGATCCGACAAATCTTTGAACGCTTTGAGGCCGCAGAAGCAGAGCCCAAGGGTGAATTGAACCACGTCAATGTATATACATTGGTCGTTGCGGTGGCGTTAAGTGCGCAGGCGACGGACGCGGGCGTGAACAAGGCGACCGAGAAACTGTTTCAAATTGCAGATACGCCACAAAAGATGCTTGATTTGGGTGAAGAGGGCTTGATCGAGCATATCAAAACCATCGGCCTGTATCGGAATAAGGCCAAAAATGTCATCAAACTTAGTAAGATTTTGGTTGATGACTACGGCGGCGTTGTTCCCAATTCGCGTGCTGCACTTCAGTCGTTGCCGGGCGTAGGGCGCAAAACCGCAAATGTCGTGTTGAACATGTGGTGGCACTTTCCAGCGCAGGCGGTTGATACGCATATTTTTCGGGTTGGAAACCGTTCGGGCATTGCCGTTGGTAAAGATGTCGATGCGGTTGAACGTGCGATCGAAGATCACATTCCAGCAGATTTTCAATTACATGCCCATCATTGGTTAATTTTGCATGGACGTTACCATTGTAAAGCGCGTAAACCGCAATGCGGCACCTGCCTAATTCGCGACCTGTGTTTGTTTGAGGAAAAAGAATTATGAAGAAGTTTGAAATCGTCGGTATCGGAAATGCGATTGTTGACGTGATTAGCACCTGTGACGACAGTTTCCTTGATCTGATGGGGATCGAAAAGGGCATCATGCAACTGGTCGAAAAAGAGCGTGGTGAAACGCTTTATGCCGCGATGGAAACACGGACGCAGACGCCTGGTGGTGCGGTTGCCAATACGATCGCGGGGATTGGTGCCTTGGGCCTGAAAACAGGGTTTGTTGGTAAGGTACGCAATGATGCATTGGGACAGTTCTATGCGAAAAGCATGAATGACACAGGAATCGAATTTCTGAATCCACCGATGGATGGATCGGATGTGCCCACATCGCGTTCAATGATTTTCGTGACACCAGATGGCGAACGTTCGATGAATACATATCTGGGGATTTCTGCGGAACTGGGTTCAGAAGATGTTCAGGACAAATTTGGATCAGCCGCTAAAAACGTATTTTTGGAAGGCTACCTTTTCGACAAGGATAAGGGGAAAGAGGCGTTTAAGCGTTTATCTCGTAGCTGCCGTGCAGGTGGCGGCCAAGCTGGTATCGCCATTTCAGACCCCTTTTGCGTTGAACGTCACCGCGATGATTTCTTTGATCTGATTAAGAATGAGTTGGATTACGTGATCGGAAATGAGGCCGAGGTCCAATCGCTTTATCAAACCGAGGATACGGATGCAGCGTTGGCGCAATTATCAGAAATCTGTCCCCTGGTTGTGTGCACGCGATCAGGTGATGGCGTAAGCGCGATCCAAAATGGAAAGCGCGTGGACGTTAGTGTCGAAACAATTGTACCTGTTGATGCCACCGGCGCAGGTGATCAGTTTGCAGCAGGATTTTTGTACGGCATCCTGACTGATCGCGATTTGGAAGTTGCCTGCCGTATGGGGTGTATCAGTGCAGGCGAAGTCATTCGCCACGTCGGTCCACGTCCCGAGGCGAAGGTGTTTGACATGTTTAAAGCGGAAGGCTTGGTTTAATCACCAAGCTTTGCGTGCACTTCATCCAAATCGATTTCACCAATTGGCATCTTGTTTGATGGGTCTTGGGCATCGTATTTGAATAAATCGAAATCACGCTTGTACATCTCATAAACCAAATGCATCGACAAATCGTCGAAATAATCTTC
>CAXACF010000241.1:0-3734 GCA_963967125.1 uncultured Rhodobacterales bacterium
CAGGGAATAACAAAACAGAATCTGCAGGATAGGCCGCCAAGGCGACAGCGGCCCCAAAAATGGCGCCCATTATGTATTGACCTTCTGCGCCGATGTTCCAAATACCTGCCTTGAACCCAATCGATAATCCAATCGCGATAAGGATAAGGGGCCCCGCTTTCACCAGCAGCTGGGGGCGCGAATAGGATGCGAAATTCGGATCGAATAAGGGGTCCCAGAAAATTATTCGAATCGCCTCAAGCGGAGGTTTGCCCAATGCGGCGAACATGATGCCACCAGCAATCATAGTTAGGATCACAGCAATAATTGGCGTTACAACTGTGGTTATACGGGACGGATTCAGGCGTTTTTCAAAATGTATCATGCGTGCGCCCCTTCTTGATCTGCGGTTGCGCCGCCCATCATCAAACCAATTTGATCCATTTCCAAAGTAGCGGTTGGAACGATTTTGGACAAACGGCCCTCATTGATCGCGCAGAACCGATCGCTTATTTCCAATAGCTCATCCAAATCCTGACTGATGACAATCACGCCTGCGCCATTATCGGCCAGATCCAAAAGTTTCTGACGGATGGACGCCGCCGCAGCCGCATCAACCCCCCAAGTAGGTTGGTTCACTACAAATACTTTTGGATTTTGCAAAACTTCACGTCCAACAACGAATTTCTGCAAATTGCCGCCTGACAATGATCCGGCAGGTGTATGTGTTCCTGGAGTTCGCACGTCAAAATCGGCAATAATGTCCTGCGTGTATTGATCCGCGGCGGTCCAGTCGATGAAGCCGTTTTTCAACAACGATTTTCGCTCTGCCGCTGTGATGACAGTGTTTTCCCGCAACGACATTGCAGGTGCCGCCGCGTGCCCCAAACGTTCCTCTGGCGCGCTTAGCAGTCCGATTTTACGGCGGGCTGTTGGGCCTTGTTTGCCGATTGCTTGGCCATCAAAGATAATCATGTCCGAAGCGACGGTCGTTTCGCCTGAGAGGGTGGCCAATAATTCGTCTTGCCCGTTACCAGCAACGCCACCAATCCCAAGGATTTCACCCTTTTTCAGATCTAAACTAATGCCTTGAAGCGACGTTCCAAACGCTTCTGCCGAAGAAGCGGAAACGTTGTTTAATGACAAAACCGTATCACCTGTTTCACGATTTGCTTTGACGGGGTTGGCAAAACTTGCCCCGACCATCATTTCGGCCATTTCCCTTGCGGTTGTGGTTGCCGGAATACATGTATCGACCTTTTCACCGTGACGCAGGATTGTCGCCGTGTCGCATAATGCGCGAATTTCTTCGAGTTTGTGTGAGATATAAAGGATGGCGGTGCCTTCGCTTTTCAGCTGCCGCAAAGTTTTAAAGAGCACCTCAACTTCTTGGGGCGTCAAAACGGATGTGGGTTCATCCATGATCAATAATTTCGGATTTTGAAGCAGGCAGCGAATGATTTCAACACGTTGCCGTTCACCTGCAGACAGGGTGCCGACAATGCGATTTGGTTCTAAAGGCAGGCCATATGCATTTGAAACCTGTCGAATGTTCTTGGCCAGATCCCGTGGTTTTGGGGCATCATCCATGCCCAATGCAATATTTTCTGCAACCGATAGCGCATCAAATAGTGAGAAATGTTGAAACACCATCGCAACACCTGTACTGCGCGCGGCGTTTGGCGATGTGGGCGCAAATTGTTGGTCCTGAAAGGTCATTGATCCACTGTCAGGTTTGACCAGACCATAGATCATTTTTACCAACGTGCTTTTCCCCGCGCCATTTTCGCCAAGCAATGCATGCACTTCGCCACGGCGAATTTGAAAAGAGACATTGTTGTTTGCCACGACCCCAGGATAGGCTTTGGTCAGGCCGTTGATGTCCAGTAATATATCTGTCATTTGGCTAATCTATCCCCATAGGTTAAAGCCCCGTCATCGCTTAGTAGATTACAGAGTACGCCGATGGCAATCTCTGATGGGTGCTTTCCATATTCAGGCCGTCCAATCGGGCAGGTGATACGTTCAATATCACTCATCGCCAGTCCTGTGTCAGTTAATCGTTTTCGAAATCTCGACCATTTTGTGTCTGAACCAATCAGGCCCGCATATTCAAAGTCATGCTTTAGCAACGCATGACACAGCGCCAAATCCACGTCGTGTGAATGCGTTAGAATGAAATGATGTGCATCTGTTGGCGCATGTGGGACCAACATCGGCATGTCGGTGGCCTGAATAACGGTAGTGGATGGGTCTGTATCAGGGGGAAAACGGCTCTGATCAAAATCCACCCACGTCAGGTCAAATTGAGGCAAGGTTTGCAGTACATGTACCAATGCACGCCCCACGTGACCCGCGCCCCAAATCCAAATTGGTTTACCACTTGGCCGCAGGGGTTCACGGATTTCACCATTTTGGACTGTTAAATTGGAATGGTTGAGGGGTTTAATTTGACTGGGCGCGGGGCGTTTCACCACATCCGCCGATGCTATCGGTAATGTCGTGTGATCAAAAATTTCGCATAAAATACCCACGGAGCCCCCACAGCACTGTCCCAAATTTGGCCCAAGTGGATAGGTATGCGCCCATGTACGTTGTTCGTTAAGCGCCTGTTTTGCAGCATTCGTCACCTGATATTCCAACGCGCCGCCGCCGATTGTGCCGTCTGCCCCATCGTCCCAAACAAACATTTCAGTGCCAACAGTGCGTGGGGTTGATCCCCGCACATCTGTAATGACGATGCGCGCGACCCGTCCGTGGCGATCAACCAATTGTTTCAATCGTTTCAGATCAAAGGCCATGCTGAACCCTTTCAACGGCCTTTAGTACGCGTTCTGGTGTTGCCGGAGCATCAAGGTTTGGATAGGTGGGCCCGCAGTTGGAAATTGCGTCTGATATCGCCAGCCACGCGGAAATACCCAGCATAAATGGTGGCTCACCAACTGCTTTGGATCGATAGATTGTTGGCTTTAGGTTCCCACGATCCCACAGGTTCACATTAAACTCTCGGGGTCGATCTGACATTGCAGGGATTTTGTATGTAGAGGGCGCGTGCGTGCGCAAGCGGCCTTGGTCGTCCCAAACCAATTCCTCGGTTGTAAGCCATCCTGCACCTTGAACATAGCCGCCTTCAACCTGACCGATATCAATAGCTGGGTTCAAACTGTTTCCTGCGTCATGCAGAATATCTGCCCGTAAAATGCGATATTCACCCGTCAGGGTATCAATCACAACTTCACTGACCGCCGCGCCATAGGCAAAATAGTAAAAGGGGTTTCCAACGCCACGGATACGATCCCATTCAAGGTCAGGCGTTTTATAGAAACCCGTCGCCGACAGACTGACACGTTGTTCATAACAGGCCTTGGCCGCATCGCCAAAGGACAGGACACGCCGTCCGATATGAACCTCGTTTTTGGTGAATGTGACATCATCGGTTGATTTGTTATATTGCGCGGCCAAAAGTGCGGCCATGCGCAATTTGATTTTTTCGCAGGCAACTTTGATTGCCATTCCGTTCAAATCACTGCCTGAACTAGCGGCTGTGGCCGATGTATTGGGCACTTTGGCGGTGTCTGTTGCGGTAATTTTTATGGCATTAATTGATACACCAAATTCTTCTGCTGCGACTTGGGCCGTTTTCTGGAACAGGCCTTGGCCCATTTCGGTGCCGCCGTGATTAATCCGAATGCTGCCATCCGAATAAACATGCACCAATGCGCCTGCCTGATTTAGGTGGCTAAGGGTGAATGAAA
>CAXACF010000242.1:0-3720 GCA_963967125.1 uncultured Rhodobacterales bacterium
ATTGGGCGGGAACGTGTGCGCTCAACAGCTCCATCAATTTTGCGGTCCGTGATGTCATTCCAAGTACAGCCCGCGCCACGCATCAAAAACGCACCAAAGGCGCATGACAGAAATATCCAGACATCGTGCAACGCAAATTGACCATCCGCCAGAATGGCCAATCCCAATCCCCACCAACATGGCAACAATAACAGCCATGTTCCAATTGGACGGTCAGCACGCGACAAACGCAGATATGGGCGCGTAAAGCGCGGTGCAAGCTGATCAACCCAATTTCCTGAGACAGCGTCAGAAACTTGTCCCTCTACCTCTGGTGTTGGGGAAAATTGCGACATAAGGTGGCTCCATGACGGTCAAGATTAGGCTCTTTGTAGATCACCCGCTTGGAGAAGCGCAACTTGTTCCGCTTGATCGTGATCAAGCGAACTATCTTTTTGCGGTAATGCGCCTATCAGTTGGGGATGCCATATTGGTTTTTAACGGCAAAGATGGCGAATGGCAGACTGAAATAGAGGCAGGCAACAAAAAATCCGCCACCCTTAAATGCATACACAAAACCAAAGACTTGCAAGAGCCGCCAGATGTTTGGCTGTTGTTTGCGCCCATTAAAAAGGCACGGACAGATTTCATCGTGGAAAAGGCCACCGAATTAGGCGCCGCCGCGATTTTCCCGATTTCAACCGACTTTACCAATTCCGAGCGCATTAGACAGGACCGACTACAGGCCCATGCAGTCGAGGCGACCGAGCAATGTGGTGGAACCTATGTGCCGACCGTGCAAGACTTACAAAAACTTGATGCTGTTCTGGATCAGTGGCCGCATGACCGCCACCTGCTTTACTGCGATGAGGGTCTGGTTGGCACGGCAACAGCATTTAGCGCCCTTCCATCTGGTAAGTGGGCGATTTTAATTGGACCAGAGGGCGGTTTTTCTGATCGTGAAAGAACGAAAATTTCAAATATGCAACAGTCATTTCCAGTCAGCTTGGGACCACGCATTTTGCGTGCGGACACGGCTGCGGTTGCGGCGCTTTCTCTATGGCAGGAACATTTGGGGGACTGGTGCTGATGCGACAGGACGCGCTTGAAACACTTCAACGGTTTAGTGGATTAATTATTGCCCTCTGCACAATTTGTTTGGGCCTTTATTGGATTTTAAACAGTTTTGGACTGCTAATGATTGTCGGGTACCCAGTCACGTTTATTGGTATCGCCCTTGGTTATTCTGCAATTCAACGCCTTAGATTTCATCGCAACACCGAAGGTCAGGGCATCGTTCATTTCGTAGAAGGGCAAATAACATATTTCGGACCAGAAAGTGGTGGGATCGTTGCTGTTGGCGATATTACACGGGTCGTACTGCGCAAAATTGGACGTGAAAATGTCTGGGTCATCGAACAACCTGCACAACCCGCGTTGGTTATTCCAACAAATGCACAGGGTGCAGATCGCCTATTTGACGCATTCGTTTTACTGCCCAATTGGAATGTCGAATTCACCCTGTCGCGACTAGAGGATAATCAGTCGCACGAAGATGTGATTTGGCAATCTAATCAATATTTAGATCAATCAAGGTACATTCATTGACATAAGGGAAAATCGTATTAATCCCTTAACAAAACTACTCGATCGGAGACTTATCAATGTCGATCCCTCAATCCGGTGGCGGCCCCATCGAACGTTATGAACAAATGGCCGAATATCTGGCATCGGGGTGTAAACCGAAAGAGGATTGGCGCATCGGAACCGAGCACGAAAAGTTCGGATTCTGCAAAGATAGTTTATTACCGCTGCCATACGAAGGCGAACGCTCCATTCATGCAGTGTTATCCGCCCTGCGTGACCGCCATGATTGGCAAGAGCTTCGCGAAGGTGGCAAACTTATCGGTCTGACAAAAGACGGGGCGAACATTTCGCTGGAGCCTGGTGGCGCACTGGAATTATCAGGCGCGCCACTTGAAACGATCCATGAAACCTGTGACGAGGTGAACATTCACCTGAAAGAGGTCAAAGATATCGCTGACGAAATTGGCGTGGGCTTTATTGGACTGGGCGCGGCGCCTACCTGGATGCACGAAGAAATGCCCTTGATGCCTAAAGGGCGTTACAAGTTAATGGATGCCTACATGGGCAAAGTTGGCACGATGGGGCGCACGATGATGCGCCGAACCAGCACTGTGCAGGTCAATTTGGATTATTCATCTGAAGCTGACATGATCCAAAAACTTCGCGTTGGCATCGCGCTTCAGCCTGTCGCCGTGGCACTATTTGCGAATTCCCCGTTTTTTGAGGGCAAACCAAACGGTCACAAAAGTTGGCGCAGCCGTGTGTGGCGCGATACCGACAATGCCCGCGCAGGTATGATCCCATTTGTGTTTGATGATAATTTCGGTTTCGAACGTTGGGTGGAATATGCATTGGACGTACCAATGTATTTTGTCTATCGCGACGGGAAATACATCGACGCGTTAGGGCAATCTTTCCGTGACTTCTTGGACGGAAAACTACCCGCACTTCCAGGTGAAAAACCAACGCTCAGCGATTGGGCAGACCACCTAACAACTGCGTTCCCTGAAGCACGAATTAAGAAATATATTGAAATGCGCGGTGCTGATGGCGGTCCATGGCGTCGATTATGCGCATTGCCCGCGTTCTGGGTTGGCCTGTGTTACGAACAAGACAGCCTAGATGCAGCATGGGATTTGGTAAAGGATTGGGATGCCGAAACGCGCGAGGCGCTGCGCTTGGCAGCATCTGTCGATGGATTGCATGCAAAGGTTGGCAATATCAGCATGCATGAGCTTTCAAAATCTGTTTTGGACATCGCGCATGCGGGCCTAGCAAAACGAGCGCGCCCAGGTGCGGGTGGCATGATTCCAGATGAAACACACTTTCTAAACGCGCTTAAGGAAAGCGTGGAAACGAAAAAAACACCTGCTGACGAACTTATGGATCAATACAACGGTGCATGGGCCGGTGACCTAAATCGGATATTTGCCGAATTTAGCTATTAAAATTGTATGTGTTAACGGACCCGTTAAGGATTGCCACCTATACCTGACCGTGGGTGAGATATAGGTGGTGAACATGGCAAATGACCAAACGGTCGCGCCAGTTATCATCAAACGGAAAAAGATCATCGCAGCAGATGGGCACCATGGTGGTGCCTGGAAAGTGGCCTATGCCGATTTCGTGACTGCTATGATGGCCTTTTTCATGTTGATGTGGCTGTTAAACGCGACGACAGAACAACAGAAAAAAGGGATCGCAGACTATTTTAGTCCGACCCTAGCGATCAATCGTTCCTCTGGTGGTGGGGATTCATCGTTTGTTGGGGATACTGTATTGACCGAAGAAACCCTGACACGTCGGGGGGTTGGCGCATCTACCATCTATCCGACTGAAAGTGCAAATTCACGCGGCGCGACGGGTTTAGACGATGATGGATCAGAGGAAAGCAAAGTGTTCCAAGAAGTCATTGATCGCCTAAGCATGCAATCCGGTGAAAGTGCAGAAACATCAAACTTACTACGCCGGAATTTGAATGAGTTGACGCAGGACATGCATGAAATTGGCTATGCAAATGTGGACATCGAATTCGGCCAAGGCTCTGAGGATACCTCGAAAGGACAGCAATTCAGCACATCGCTACAAAGAGATACTCAAGATCAACCCACGACAACGCCCGCAAGTATTCATATTACGCTGGGCGGCGGCGTG
>CAXACF010000243.1:0-3715 GCA_963967125.1 uncultured Rhodobacterales bacterium
TGATAGTTCCATTCATAGATTGCTTGTGCTGCATCAAGACCTTCGTAACATTGCAGGCGCACCAGTTCAGTGTCGTGCATCTCTGCCAGCACACGCGCCACTTCGGTTTTGCCAACACCTGCGGCCCCCTCTAACAATAGGGGACGTCCAAGCGTGAGTGCCAAATGTATAGAAACAGCAAGATCATCTGAAGCCATATAGCCAAGATCCGCCATTCCTGATTGTAGGTCGTGATAAGTCAAGGTTCGTTCCATGAATAAAGTGTCCGCCCCACGTGCGCGCAGGGCGGAATGTTTTCTGGATTAATCGTGCAAACCAAGTTCGTTTGCCGTGCGCCAAATCCGCCAATGATCGTGCGGCATGTTGGTTTGACGCAGGCCAAAGGCACGGAATGCATCATGCACAGCGTTAGAGAAACACGGCACACCGCCCACATGGGGGCTTTCGCCGACACCCTTTGGACCGATTGGGTGATGCGGGGATGGGGTGACGGTATGATCCGTTTCGTAATTTGGAACCTCCCACGCAGTTGGTAGGAAGAAGTCCATCAACGTCCCTGTTTTCACGTTCCCCATATCATCATAGGCAATCTCTTGGCCCAAGGCGACGGCCAAGGCCTCGGTCAGGCCACCGTGAATTTGGCCTTCGATGATCATTGGATTGATCCGTGTGCCGCAATCATCCAGCGCATAGAATTGGCGAATGTCGGTCACACCCGTATCCACATCGATTTCCATAACACAGACATAAGCCCCAAATGGATAGGTCATATTGGGTGGATCATAATAGCTGACCGCTTCCAAACCTGGCTCCACACCTGGGATCGCCTGATTATAGGCGGCAAAGGCGATTTCCTTCATTGTTTTGAACTTTTCTGGTGCGCCCTTGACGACAAACCGATCTACGTCGAATTCGACATCATCATCATGCACTTCCAGCAGATAGGCCGCGATCATCTGTGCCTTTGCACGGATTTTGCGCCCCGCCATTGCGGTTGCCGCACCGGCAACAGGAGTTGAACGTGACCCATATGTACCCAATCCATAGGGTGCTGTATCGGTGTCCCCCTCTTCAATGGTGATGCTGTCCGCGGGCAGACCAATTTCAGATGCCAAAATCTGGGCAAAGGTTGTTGCATGTCCTTGGCCTTGTGAAATGGTGCCCAATCGTGCAATCGCCGAACCTGTTGGGTGAATGCGAATTTCACAGCTGTCAAACATGCCCAGACCCAGAATATCACAGTTTTTGACAGGACCTGCGCCAACGATTTCGGTGAAATGCGTCAGACCAATGCCCAGCAATTTACGTGTTTTTCCAGCCTTGAAATCTTCGATACGCTGTTTTTGTTCGGCGCGCAGACCATCATAATCAACGGCCTTCATCGCTTTGTCCCAAGCGGTGTGATAATCGCCCGAGTCATATTCCCAACCCAATGCGGCCTTATACGGGAACTGTTCCTTTTTGATGAAGTTGATTTTGCGCAATTCTGATGCGTCCATGTCCAATTCGATGGCCAAAACTTCGATCATGCGTTCGATGAAATAGACAGCCTCGGTCACACGGAAAGAACACCGATAGCTGACGCCGCCCGGTGCCTTGTTCGTGTAAACGCCGTCCACTTCTAAAAACGCGGTCGGAATGTCGTAGGACCCTGTACAGATATTCATGAACCCTGCAGGGAATTTTGTTGGGTCTGCGCAGGCGTCAAATCCGCCGTGATCGGCCGTCACATGACAATGTAGCCCCGTGATTTTCCCGTCTTTGGTGGCCGAAATGCGCCCTTTCATCCAATAATCACGCGCAAAGGCCGTGGTCATCAGATTGTCCATGCGGTCTTCGATCCACTTTACAGGCTTGCCCGTCACGATTGAGGCCACAACAGAGCAGACATAGCCCGGATAGGCCCCAACTTTGTTACCAAAGCCGCCGCCAATGTCGGGTGAGATGACACGAATGTTGTGTTCTTCGATGCCAGAGATCAGTGAAACAACAGTTCGAATTGCGTGTGGGGCTTGGAATGTGCCCCAAAGGGTCAGTTTGCCGTTCACCTTATCCATGGACGCAACACAGCCGCATGTTTCCAACGGACATGGATGCGTGCGGTGATAATACATGGATTCTTCTGCGACGACCTCGGCGTTTGAAATCACCTGCTCGGTCGGATCCTTGTCCCCGCATTCCCATGTGAAAATATGGTTATGGTGTTTGCGCGGCCCATGTGCACCATCAGACGGTGATCCGTCTTCGCCCACGGTGTCAGGGCGCAAAACAACATCAGATTGCAACGCCTCAAACGGGTCTACGATCACGGGCAGTTCTTCGTATTCGACCTCAACCGCCTCAATACCATCGGCTGCGGCATACCGATCTTCTGCGACGACAAAGGCGACTTCTTGGCCTTGGAACAACACCTTACCGTCGGCCAAAACCATTTGTTTGTCCCCTGCAAGCGTTGGCATCCAATGGAGCCCAAGGGGGGCCAAATCTGCGGCTGTTAGAACCGCCAAAACACCAGGCACTTCCATTGCGGCAGACGTATCAATGTTGGTGATTTTCGCGTGCGCAAATGGGGAGCGCACGAAATCTCCAAATAGCATGCCATCCAATTTGATATCGTCGACATAATTGCCTTTGCCTTGGGTAAAGCGCGCGTCTTCGACCCGCTTGCGCGAGCACCCCATCCCCTTCAGGCTTGCGACGCGATCTTCGCGTGTTACTGCTTCGTCCTTCATTGTGCTGCCTCCTTCGCTGCGTTGATCTCAGCGGCTGCTGCTTTGATTGATTTCACGATGTTCTGATACCCTGTGCAGCGACAGATATTGCCCGCCATTCCAAAACGGATTTCTTCCTCGGTTGGGTTAGGGATTTCCTCAAGAAGTTTTGTGGCACGTGTGATCATGCCGGGTGTGCAATATCCACACTGAAGTCCGTGATGCTCTTTAAAGGCCTCTTGTAAGGGGTGCAGCGCGTCTGGACCGCCCAATCCCTCAATCGTTGTGATTTCTTTGCCTTCGGCTTGGGCTACGAACATTGTGCATGATTTAACGGATTTTCCGTCAATTGTGACTGTGCAGGCCCCACAATGGGATGTTTCACACCCGATATGCGGCCCCGTGATATTCAACTGTTCGCGCAGAGTGTAGATCAGCAATTCACGTGGTTCGGCTGTCACTTCTACGGTTTGGCCGTTTACGTTGAGTTTGTATTGGTTTTTCTGTGTCATTGTCCCCTCCTCACGCACGTGACCATGCACGTTCAATCGCGCGGGCTAAAATCACGCCAGCGACATGGCGTTTGAATGCGACTGGACCGCGGTTATCTTCTACTGGATCGATGTCGTTTAACATCGCACTGACGGCTGCCTTAATGGCATCACCGTCTACAGCTGTGCCTACCAATGCATCCCCTGCGGCCGCTGAATAAACAGGCGTGTCGCTTAGGTTTGTCATCGCGATCGATGCGCTGGCACAGGTTGCGCCATCCTTAACAATCTGAACTGCAGCGGCGGCGGTGGCGTAATCACCGATCTTACGTTTTTGTTTTTCATAGGCATGACCACCCGCAGGTTTCGCGAATGACACGGCGGTCATCACTTCGTCATCTTCGCGCCCCGTCATATAGGCGGCCTCATAAAATTCGCGTGCAGGAATTTTACGTTCGCCATTTGGCCCCACAACTGTGAACGTGGCATCCAAACATTGCACCAACCAGTACC
>CAXACF010000244.1:0-3713 GCA_963967125.1 uncultured Rhodobacterales bacterium
CCTTCGGATGTGCGTGGGGCCACACGGACCAGCAAATTTTCCAATCGCTCCCCTCTAACGACCTTGACCTCACCTTGAACGCTGTCGTTTCAACTTTCTTTCAGACGCGCAAACAAGGGGGAAAATTCGGGAACAACCACCTCAAGATGATGTTCTTTGTGTTCCCCCACGGCCCAGCCCAGCAAGCGGCGTGCCGATCTGTTGACGAAACTTACACGGCCCTGTGCGTCCAACCCCACAACACCCGATGTGACAGACGATAGAACTGAATCAAATAGACGGCGGCGTTCCTCGATCTGTGCGGTATTTTCCAACAGCCTGTCGCGCTGTCCCTTCAGCTGGCGGGTCATTTTGTTGAAATAAACGCTTAGCTGCGCGATTTCATCATCGCCCTCTTCTTCAAGAACTTGGGTCTCTAACTCACCGTCCCCAACACGCTGCGCCGCACCCACCAAACGCCCGATGGGGCGTGACAAACGTTCGGCAAACCAAAGCGATAAAAGAGCGGATGACACGATAAGCAAAACCGCAAAGGCAAGATACAAAAGGCCAAAGTTGAACAAATACAAATCCCGATCTTGTTCAAGCTGTTGGTAAAGCCGCGCGGTTTGCTGCGTTTGATCCAATAGGCCCAACAGCACGCCATCAACCTCGCGCGTGACATACAAATACTGGTCCCCAAATCCGCGCAACGAAACCAAGGCACGCAGTTCGTTGTTTTCATAATCTCGGATTAGGTGCACATCCTCAAACGCCAAATCAAAGGCCTGAGGCGGTGGCATTTCATAGTCGAATTTGTAGCTGCGAAACCCCCGCAGACGCAATGTCCCATCACCCGTGATCACAAAGGCCTCTTTCAATCCGCGTTGTATGGATTGTTGTCCACGGTCCAATTCCTGTCGAATGGCACCTGGATCCTCGATACTCTGTGCCGCTTTCACCTGTTCTAAGCGACGACCAAGTGATTTTGCATCCTCACGCAGGGCCGAGGTTTGTTCAAATTCATAGGCTTGTGCCGCGTCCAACGACACGCGGATCACATTTTGCACCCGATCTGAAAACCAAGCTTCAAATCCCATGTTGATTGAGATGGTTGCAAACACGGCGACCGTTATCGTCGGAACCAGCGACATCAGCGTGAAAAAACCTGTCAGACGCAGATGCAATTGCGAACCAGCGGATTTTCGCCGGCGCTGTGCGATAATGGCCATAATGCGTTGAAACAACAGCCCAATGATCAGCAGGACATAGACCAAATCACACATCAAAATAATGCGAAGGGCCGTGCCACGTGATCCCGTATCAAGAGGCCCTAACAAAAGGTAAGTGACAACCGCAAGAACAGGCCCTAAGACAATCATAATAAAGGTAAAATAGCTTTGAAGGCGCTTTAATTTGCGCAGGTTGGAATACCTTATCCAACGACTATTCCGCAGTGTATCAGCCAATGAAACTCCCCAGACGCCTTACGTGGACCGCCGCCTGTCGCCTGTGTAACACAGTTGTTGCGGAATTACATCAGTTTTCGCCGCCGCGTGACTTTTATGTCGAGTTCGTTAATCTTTTTGCGAAGCGTATTGCGGTTAATCCCCAGCAAATCGGCGCATTTCGCCTGATTGCCCCCCGTTGCATCAAGCGCGATTTCAATCATGGGCGCTTCAACCTCTCGCAAGACGCGCGCATGCAATCCAGGTGGTGGCAAATCCCCACCATGCAAATCGAAATAGCGACGCAAATGGCGTTCCACATCTGCGCTAAGTTTTTCACCCCCGCGATGGGGAAGTTTATCTGCCTCGGGCTGCATCCGCAGGGCGGCTTCGACCTCGGCTTTGGAAATCCGCGTTTCCTGCGCCGTCAACCCCAATCGCCGCACAATGTTTTCTAATTGGCGCACGTTTCCCGGCCAAACATATTTCCGCATCAGATCCAGTGCATCATCGGAAAGTCGGCTGGTGCTTGCGCCATCGCGATCCAATTTTGCTAAAAAGTGATCGGCCAATAGTGCAATATCTTCGACGCGTTCACGCAAAGAAGGGACATCAATGGTTGCCCCTGCGATGCGATAATACAAATCATCCCGCACCAAGCCTTCGTTTAGTGCGCTTGGCACATCCCCCTGCAGGGTGCCAACAAAGCGCGGGGCATGCGCCCCCGAATTATCAATCATTGTGACAATCCGCGCCTGTACGTTTGGGGGGAAATCACCAATTTCCTCGAATACGATTGTGCCGCCTTTGGCCCGCGCCAAAACCTTGGCAGGGCCATCAAGATCGGTTAAATCATCCGCCCCCACTGAAACAAAGGGTAAATTGCGGCGATCTGAAAAGTTATGTAGCAGCTTTGCAATCAGGCTTTTGCCTGTTCCGCTCTCCCCACTGATCAGGATCGGCAAGTCCGAATTCATAATACGCGCAATCGTGCGATAAAGCTCCTGCATGATTGGGGTTGTCCCCACCAGCGGTAACGCCCCATCCCCGGCGCCATCGGTCCCCTGATCTGAACCACCCCGTGACAGCGTTCGACGCGATTGCAACGCCTTGCCCACACGGGTCATCAAATCGGGCAGATCAAAGGGTTTTGGCAGATAGTCAAAGGCCTTGGCCTCATTCGCCTGAATGGCCGTCATAATCGTGTTTTGCGCCGAAATCACAATCACGGGCAGGCCCGGACGATCTTGGGCGATCTTTGGTAACATTTCGATCCCATTGCCATCTGGCATCATGACATCGGTGATCACGGTGTCGCCTTTGCCCTCGGAAATCCAACGCATCAATGTGGTCAAACTGGATGTTGCATGCACATTGCATCCTGCCCGCGTCAAGGCCTGTGTCAAAACCGTTCGAATGGTGCGATCATCATCTGCAATCAGTACGGTACCGTCCATCTGTTACGCTCCTTTCTGGGTCGTCGCCATGGGCAAAGACATTCTAAAAACTGTGCGCCCTGGAACGGAATTCACAGAAATCCATCCCCCGTGATCCGAAATAATTTTTGACGCCAACGCCAATCCCAACCCCGTTCCGTTTTCGCGACCCGAAACAAAGGGATCAAAAATATCGTTCTTTATTTCATCGGGCAAACCAGGACCGTCATCCCAAACCTCGACCTGCAGAGGAAGCGCTTGGCCCACACTGTCCGATCTGCGCAAGCGGAAGGAATGTTCATAATAGGTGCGCAGGCGAATGGTCCCGCCCTGCGGGCTGGCCTCGGCTGCGTTTTTCACAAGGTTCATGATCACTTGCATCAACTGATCAATATCCCCCAAGGCAGGAGGCAGGGATGGGTCATATTCATCGGTGATGGTCATATGCGCCCCAAATCCCAAAAGGGCCGAACGGCGCACGCGATCCAAGATATCATGCAGGTTCACAGGCTGTCGAATGGGTTCGCGCAGATTTCCGAACTGTTCGACCTGTTCAAGCAATTTCACAATGCGCCGCGTTTCTTCAACAATCAAATCGGTCAGTTCAAGGTCCTTGGGTTCAAGCCCCATGGACAATAATTGTGCGGCTCCTGTAATCCCCGCCAAAGGGTTTTTGATTTCATGAGCCAACATTTCGGCCATACCAATTGCGGATTTCGCCGCTGATTTCACGGTTTGCGTTTGTGACATCCAGCCTGCCAGTTCCCGTGGCGCCAATAGCAAAATCATAAACCCCGGATGTTCAAGAACAGGGGCAAATTTCAAATTGCACTGCAATGGCGCACGATCG
>CAXACF010000245.1:0-3710 GCA_963967125.1 uncultured Rhodobacterales bacterium
TGTTCGCAATGCATTGGGAAATGGGCCGCATGTTGACGCCCTTATCCATGCAGGCACATTGGTTTTCGGCGGTAACATCTGCGATTGCCTTGATCTGGGTCCTGACTGCCGACAGCGTGACAGAACAGATTGTTGTTATCATCATTGCAACCCTGTTACAGCGGGTCTATTTTCATACGGTGGACACATTGGGAACGCTGGTGTCCTTGGGTATAATGATCGGCGCCCTTCTATTAATCCACCTACGCACAGAAGTTGGTATAACTGCAACGCTATGGATCATCGGGTTGGTCGTGATCACGGATATCGCGGGTTATTTTGTGGGACGCATAGTCGGCGGCGCAAAATTTTGGCCTGCGTTTAGCCCGAAAAAAACGTGGTCTGGGATCGTGGGTGGTTGGATTGGCGCAGTTCTTTTCACCTATGTCATGGTGCAGGGCGGTCATCTTGCCTTGCAGGTGGAAACGGCCCTGTTCATTGCGCTTTGCCTGTCCTTTGCTTCTCAACTGGGGGATATTACCGAAAGCGCGCTTAAGCGGGCCTCTGGTGTCAAAGACAGCTCAAACCTGATCCCCGGACATGGCGGCGTGATGGATCGCTTTGACGGGTTGATCGGGGCAAGCCTTGTCTATGCCGCGATATTGGGATTGTTGACATGGCTTTGAAACGTGTGTCAATTTTCGGGGCGACGGGATCCATTGGGCAAAACACGCTTGATCTGATCGGGCGCGATCCCGAGCGATTTCAGGTTGATACCTTAACAGGTGGCCATCAGGTCGACCAATTGGCGCAAGACGCCAAAAAATACGGTGCGCGCATGGTGGTCACGGCCTATGCTGATCACTATCAGTCGCTAAAATCTGCGTTGTCAGGCACCGATATTCAGGTTGGGGCAGGTGCGTCCGCCATGAAAGAGGCTGCATCGCGCCCCGTTGACATGGCGATGTCGGCGATTGTGGGGGCTGCGGGATTGGAACCTGGATTAACGGCCATGATTGCGGGTGCAGACCTGCTACTTGCAAATAAAGAAAGCATGGTCGCAGCTGGCGCCTTGACTCGCACAACGGCACGGGAAAATAACGTCGTCTTATTGCCGGTGGACAGCGAACATTCGGGTGTCTTTCAGGCGCTACAAGGCGAGCGGCGGGATACGATTGAACGTGTGATCCTGACCGCCTCTGGCGGGGCATTTCGGGACTATACGTTAGAACAAATGCAATCCGTCACCCCTGAACAGGCCTGTGATCATCCCACATGGGCGATGGGTCAACGGATCACAGTTGATAGCGCATCCATGTTTAATAAGGCGTTGGAAGTTATTGAAGCAAAGGAGCTATTTGATCTGGCGCCAGAGCAGATAGAGGTTTTGGTTCACCGTCAATCGCTGGTCCATGCATTGGTAGAATATCAGGACGCGGGCATTATCGCGCATGTGGGCCCGCATGATATGCGCCATGCGATTGGCTATGCGCTTTATGGGGGAAATCGCGCCAACCTTCCGCTTGAGCGATTGGATTTTACAAAAATTGCACGCCTTGATTTTGCGGCCCCTGATCTGAAAAAATACCCCTCTATTGACCTTGCCTATCAGGTGATGCAGACGGGCGGTTTGATGGGCGCGGCCTTTAACGCGGCTAAAGAAAAAGCATTGGATGCGTTTTTGGCGCGACAGATTGGATTTTTGCAAATGTCAGAGGTTGTCAAATCGGTGATTGACGCTTTATCTGATACAGATCATGGGTTTGAGGATGCATTAAACCTAGAACATATTTTGGGAATGGATGCCTTGGCCCGCGATATGGCCGAGCGTGTCTGTGTAACGCAAAAATAAATAGGACGGTTTGGTTTGAGCACATTGTTACCAGCCTTCGGTGGCGTCGGTTTTACGTTGATTGCATTTGTCGTGTGTCTGTCGATCATCGTTTTCATTCATGAATACGGACATTATATCGTCGGCCGCTGGTGCGGAATTCATGCCGAGGTGTTTTCAATTGGCTTTGGTCCCGTTTTGTTTGCGCGCGTTGATCGCCGTGGCACTGTTTGGCAGGTGGCGGCCATTCCGCTGGGCGGTTACGTCCGTTTCAAAGGGGACAAGGGTGCCGCAAGTGATCCAGACACCAGCGCAGTTGAAGATATGGACGCGGCCGAGCGGCGTTCAACCATGCATGGCGCACCGCTTTGGGCACGGGCGTCGACCGTGGCGGCGGGGCCTATTTTTAATTTCATCCTATCCTTGATCTTGTTTTTCGGGCTGTCGATCAGTCAAGGTGTCACAAAAAACCCACTGACCGTTGGACAGGTCTATGATGTTCCCCAAGTGTCCGAGGTGCAGGTGGGCGACATCCTGAAACGTGTCGGTTCAATTGATGTGCCAGCGGATGGCGAATTTTCTGACTTTTTCCTAGCTATTCGGGAAAACCCCGATGGGCCCATTATTGACTATGTGGTCGAACGCAAGGGACGTGACGTTGTGGTGCAGGGTCCGGCGATGGATTTGGCGCGCATCAGCAGTCTGATCCCACGCTCTGCCGCGATCGAGGCAGGTTTGCAAGTGGGCGATGTCATCACCCATGTAAACGGCGATCCGATAAATTATTTTTCCGATCTTAAGGTCGCGGTTGAAGGGTCCAATGGCGCACCGCTTTCATTGAGGGTCTATCGTGCGGGGGAAACGCTTGATTTCGACTTGCAACCCAAAAAGGTGGAAGAGCAAAACGAACAAGGCGGATATGATGTGTTTTGGCGCATCGGGATTGTCAGCACGCTTTACGCATTTGAACCTGAAAGTGAAGCTATTGGCGTAACTGAGGCTGCGCAAAACGCGGCGCGCACAACCTATTCGGTGATGAAGGCATCGATCACAGGGTTGGTTGACGTTGTCACGGGCGCGATCAGTTCGTGTAACCTATCTGGGCCCATAGGCATCGCCGAAACATCTGGTCAAATGGCGCGTCAGGGTGGAGATAGCCTAATTTGGTTTATCGCTGTGTTGTCAACGGCTGTTGGTTTGATCAATCTTTTCCCCATTCCTGTTTTGGACGGTGGCCATTTGGTTTTCCATGGTTACGAGGCCGTCACAGGGCGCCCGCCGAATTTGCGCGTGATGAATGCAATGATGATGGCGGGTTTGGCCATTGTGCTCAGCTTTATGATGTTCGCGCTCTTTAACGATGTTTTTTGTCCCTAATCACCGGCAATCCTTTGCGTATTTTTGGCGAAAAGCGTGAATGGGTTTTTGACAACATCGGCGTTACGCGCTAACCAGATTAGGCTGCTTTTTAGGGGAGATTGAACCATGGGTTCCATCCGTCGTTTTCTGATTCTGTCCACTCTTTCACTATGCCTGTTTGTTACGTCAGGTGTTCAGGGGGCCATGGCGCAGGATTTTAGCTTTTCTCGCATTGATGTGGATGGAAATAAACGGATCGAGACATCGACAATCATCACCTATTCTGGGCTTGCAACCGATCAGGTGTTTGGCGCAGATGATTTGAATCGCGCCTATCAAAACATTTTGGCCAGTGGCCTTTTTGAAAGCGTTGAGGTTGTTCCAAACGGCAATCGTTTGGTTATTAAAGTGAACGAATTCCCAACAGTGAACAAAATCGCGTTCGAAGGGAATCGCCGTGTCAACGACACCACCCTAAGATCCATCGTTGGTTTGCAACCCCGCCGCGTTTTTAATCCTGATAAGGTTGACGCAGATCGTG